>JBCCMW010000169.1:0-8712 GCA_039026175.1 Pseudomonadota bacterium | reverse complement strand
GCCGGCACAGCCGGCCCGCCGGGAGGAGAGCCCCCAATGACATTCCGCGCGCTCATCGTCGACAAAGCCGAGGACGGCACGGTCAGCCAGACCGTCCAGGAGATCGGCGAAGACCGCCTGCCCGACGCCGGGGTGACCGTCGGCGTCGACCACTCGACGCTGAATTACAAAGATGGGCTCTGCATCACCGGGCAGGGCGGCCTGGTGCGCACCTTCCCCCACGTGCCCGGCATCGATTTCGCGGGTGAGGTCGAGGCTTCGGACAGCGCCGACTTCAAGCCCGGCGACAAGGTGGTGCTGACCGGCTGGCGCGTGGGCGAGGTCTGGTGGGGCGGCTATGCCGAGAAGGCGCGCGTCAAGCCCGAGTGGCTGGTGCCCCTGCCCGAGGGGTTCGACAGCCGCCTGGCCATGGCCGTGGGCACCGCGGGCTTTACCGCCATGCTGGCGATCATCGCGCTCGAAAAGCACGGCCTGAAACCCGGTGCCGGCCCCGTGCTGGTGACGGGCGCTGCGGGCGGCGTCGGCTCGGTCGCCACTGCGATCCTGGCCAAGCTCGGCTACGAGGTCGCCGCCGTCACCGGGCGGCCCGAGACGGCCGCGTATCTCAAGGGCCTGGGCGCCACCCAGATCGTCGCGCGCGAGGAGTTGGCCGAACCCTCGGGCAAGCCGCTCGAGCGCGAGACCTGGGCCGGCTGCGTGAACGCCGTGGGCGGCGGCATGCTCGCCAAGGTGCTGACGCAGCTGCAATACGGCGGCTCGGTCGCGGCGGTGGGCCTGGCCGGCGGGGCCAAGCTGCCCGCGACCGTGATCCCGTTCCTCCTCCGCGGCGTGAACCTGCTCGGCATCGACAGCGTGATGCGCCCGCAGCCCGACCGGTTGGAGGCCTGGGGCAGGCTCGCCGCCGACCTGCCGCGCGACCTGCTGGAGAGCATGATCAAGCCCGCCGCGCTGGCCGACCTGCCGGCGCTCGGTCCCCAGATCCTCAAAGGCCAGGTTCAGGGGCGCGTCGTCGTGGACGTCCACGCATGAGCCCGCTGGACCTGCCGGTGCTGGACGTCGACTTCGTGCGCGCGCAGTTCCCGGCCTTCGCCGACCCCGACGGGGCCGCCACCGCGTTCATGGAGAACGCGGGCGGCTCCTACGCGGCCGGGGCGGTGATCGAGCGGCTGAGCGATTTCTACACCCGCTCCAAGGTCCAGCCCTACGGCGCCTATCCCGCCGCGGCCCGGGCGGGGGCGGCGATGGACGAGGCGCGCGCCCGGCTGGCGGCGATGCTGAACGTGGCGGAGGACGAGCTGTTGGTCGGCCCCTCGACCAGCCAGAACGCCTATGTCCTGGCCCAGGCGTTCGCGGCGACGCTGGAGCCGGGCGACGAGATCGTCGTCACCAACCAGGACCACGAGGCCAACAGCGGCCCCTGGCGCCGCCTGGCCGAGCGCGGCTTTGTGGTGCGCGAATGGGCTGTGGACCCGGAGACGGGGCACCTCGACCCCACCGATCTTGCCGGTCTACTCGGCCCCCGCACGCGGGTGGTGGCGTTCACCCACGCCTCGAACATCGTGGCCGAGATCAACCCCGTGGCCGAGATCGCCGCCATGGTCGGCGCTGCGGGCGCGGTGTCGGTGGTCGACGGCGTGTCGGCCGCGCCGCACGGTCTGCCGGACGTGGCCAGGCTCGGCGCCGACGCCTACCTGTTCTCGACCTACAAGACCTATGGGCCCCACCAGGGCGTGATGATGCTGCGCCGCGCTCTGGCCGAGCGGCTCGCGAACCAGGGCCACTATTTCAACGACGGCTACCCGACCAAGCGGATGGTTCCCGCGGGGCCCGACCATGCCCAGGTCGCGGCGCTTGCCGGCATCTGCGACTATGTCGACGCGCTCTACGACCGGCACATCAACGCGCCGGCCGACCCAGCAGGCCGGGCGCGGGTGGTGTCGGTGATGATGCGGGCGCGCGAGATCGCCCTGACCAAGCGCCTGCTGGCGCGGCTGGAGGGGCTGGAGGGGCTGGAGGGGGTGCGTCTCCTCGGCCCCCGGGACGCGGTCGACCGCGCCTCGACCGGGGCCCGGGCCTGCGCGCGCCCCGGGCCCGAACTGGCCGACGCGTTGGCCACCCACGGCATCGGCGCGGGGGGCGGGTCGTTCTACGCCGACCGGGTGCTAGGCGCGATGGGCGTGGCGCCCGAGCATGGCGTGTTGAGGCTGTCCTTCCTGCACTACACGACCGAGACCGAGATCGACCGCACCGCCGCCGCCGTGGAAGCGGTGCTGTGATCCCGGCATCCGGCGCCGTGGCCGCGTCCAGGCCGGCGCGCGGTCTCCGCCCCGCTTGGCCGGCGTGGCGCCGGCGCCGGCGGCGGGCCGAGCACCGCGTGGCGCGCATGCCGCAGCATTTTGCCCGGGCGCCTGAGCCCGGCGCTGCCGCGAGACCGCCAAGCCGCGCCATCGCACGGCGAACCGGGATCGATGGCGGCCCCGGGCCGGCCGCCGGGCACCGTGCCTGCCGCCGGCGCCGGCGCCACGCCCGCCAAGCGGGGCGCGGACCGCGCGCCGGCTCTGAGCGACAGGCTCGGGGCTGGCGGCGGTCCCCTGGCCGGGCAGGGCGCTGAGACGATGCGGATCGTCGGCGGGCGTTTCGGCGGACACCGGCTCGCGGCACCCGGGGCCGCGGGCGGCGGTACCGCGCACCTGCGCCCCACCGCCGACCGGGTGCGCGAGGCGCTGTTCAACCTGCTCGCCCATGGCGGCTATGCCGACCCGCCGGCGCCCGAAGGCTGCCGCGTCCTCGATCTCTTTGCCGGCGCCGGCACGCTTGGGCTCGAAGCGCTCTCGCGCGGCGCCGTCGCCGCGGTGTTCGTCGACGACCACGGCCCGTCGCGCGCGCTCATCGGCCGCTCGGTCGACGCGCTGGGCCTCGCGGGCTGCACCAAGATCTGGCGCCGCGATGCCTGTCGCCTCGGCCCCTGCCGCGGCGCGCCCTTCGACCTGGTGTTCGCCGACCCGCCCTACGACCGGCCCGAGGCCGCGGGCCGCGCGCTCGCCTCGGCGGCCGACGGCGGCTGGCTCGCCCCCGGCGCGCTGGTGGTGGTCGAGGCTGCGGCGGCAGCACCCGCGATTCTGCCCGACTGGCTGGCGGCGCTCGACAGCCGCCGCTACGGCGAGACCCGGATCGCGATCCTGCGCGCCCCCGGTGACGCAGGCGCCGCCGCGACCGGTACCGAGGGCGCCGCAGACGCACCCGCCGACGACACCCACGGGAGAGGGGACGCCGCATGAAGATCGGAGCCGAGACGCCGGCGGTGGTGAGCGGTGGGGCCAGCGGGCTGGGCGAGGGCTGCGTGCGCGCCCTGCGTGCCCGCGGCGCGCCTGTCGCCATCTTGGACCGCGACGCCGCGCGTGCCGCAACCGTCGCCGCCGAGACCGGCGCCACCGCCCACGCCTGCGACGTCACCGACGAGGCGAGCGTCACCGCCGCCCTGGCCGCCGCCGCGGCCGCCCAGGGCCCGGCGCGCCTGGCGATCAACTGCGCCGGCATCGCGCCCGCGATGAAGACCGCAGGCTCCAAGGGCGCCCACGACATGGCGCTGTTCGAGACAGTGATCGCGGTCAACCTGGTGGGCACCATGCGGGTCATGGCCCACGCGGCCCAGGCGATGCGCACGCTGGACCCGCTGGATGCGGACGGCTGCCGCGGCGCGATCGTCAACACGGCCTCGGTCGCGGCGTTCGAGGGGCAGATGGGCCAGGTCGCCTATGCCGCCTCCAAGGGGGGTGTGGCGGCGCTCACGCTGCCGGCCGCGCGCGACCTTGCGCGCGACGGCATCCGGGTGGCGGCCATCGCGCCGGGGATCTTCGCCACCCCCATGCTGCGCGGCCTGCCGCAGACGGTGCAGCATAGCCTGGCCTCCCAGGTGCCCTTCCCCGTGCGCCTGGGCGACCCGGCCGAGTTCGCGGCGCTGGCGATCACGATCGCCGAGACCGGCTACATGAATGGCACGGTGATCCGCCTGGACGGTGCCATCCGCATGGGCGCCAGCTAGGCCGACGCCGCCCAAGCGCGCCGTCGCCCCGATTTGGGTCGCTCGGGCATGGACAGCCGGGCGCCGAGCGGGCAAACGGCGCGCGAACCGACCCGCGCGGCCCGTCCGGCGGGACCCCTCCGCGGGCCGAGCCCGGCCCGCCACACCAGCCAGGAGAGACGCCATGAGCATCGCTGTCGGCGACACGCTGCCCGAGGCCACGTTCTACGAGATGACCGACGAAGGCCCCAAGGCGGTGCCGAGCGCCGAGGTGCTGGGCAGCGGCACCGTCGCCCTGTTCGGCGTGCCGGGCGCCTTTACGCCCACGTGCCACCTCAAACACATGCCCTCGTTCGTGGCCAATGTCGCAGCACTCAAGGACAAGGGCGTCGACAGCATCGTCTGCGTCACCGTGAACGACCCGTTCGTGACCAAGGCCTGGGCCGAGGCGACCGGTGCTGCGGCGGCGGGTATTCGCGTCGTCGGCGACAGCACCGCCGCCTTTGCCGAGGCGCTGGGCATCAGCTTCGACGGCGCGGCGGTGGGCCTCGGCACCCGCGCGATGCGCTTTTCGATGCTGGTGCGCAACGGCAAGGTCGCGTTCCTGGCGCGCGAGGACGTGCCCTCGGACATGGACGCCACGTCCGCCGAAAAGATGCTCGAGGCGCTCTGAGCGCCGTTCCGCCGCCAAGCGGGCCGCGCGGCGAGGCCTGGTGGCCTTGCTCGCGGCATCGCCGATCCCTTGGCCCGCGCGCTGGCGCCCGGCGACGGGCCTGCGTTGGACGCGTGGCGGGGAAGAAGACGTCGGCCCGCGGTCTGGCGCCGTTGACAGAGGCCGCTACATCAAAATTACCCCAGGTTTCGATTTCGACACGACAGCTCGCCCATTCGGGCATGGCCCAAATTGAACGCGTGGCCAAAAGCAACACGGATTACGGCGGTCTGTACCGTGGCGCGAAATTGATCGAGTCGTCCTACGCAGCATCCTATGCGAATATCAATAAATCATGAATGACGGGATACTCGACCTTAGATCTTGTCTCACTTTAAGACGGGGTGACAGGTTGCCCCGCAATCTTCTCCAACTTAATCTTTCTTACGTGGTTATTGGTATGCTCGGCGACGTGACAGTCGAACGGCATATCGATGCGTGTTTTTTGCGTAGTGACGGAGAATGTCATGTGGCGTGCAGTCTTGATAGCCGGTTTGGCGTTGCCTTTGATGGCTTGCGATAGCGATAATTTTCCAACCGAAGCGCAAATTGCCGAGATGATGCCCAAAAACTTTCCAGTGCGTGGCACACGCTTGCTGACCAAGGACGGGGAAGCCACGTGCAGCAAGGCCAATCCGCCGGAATCGATGGACGGAAAAGCCGCCGTGTTCTGCAATTACTCCGTCACAGCGCTGGAAAAGGTACCATCCGAAGTCCCGCGACCGCCTGCGACAGGAACATTCGTGATTTTGTTCCAAGAGCAAGAGGACGGCACGATCGCGTGGGGTCGAGGGTTCTACGAGCCCGCGAACTTTACGCACGGCGACGGCAGCAAGACCACCTTTACCTTTTCGGACTTAAACTAGGCCCAACAGGGTATCTCGTTTCAATCGGTCGATCCTGATCGGCCGGGGCATCATCGCAGATCTCCGGGGACGGCGATCTGCCCCAAACGGGCCGGTCAGTGGCCAAGGCGCATGCCCCTGGGCTTTTGGGACGCAAGATCGCCCCTGTTTTGGCTCTTGAACGCGACGCTCGCCGGGTCGGCATCGCCAAGACGAAACCGCCGCCAAGGGCGTCCCGATCACGGCGCGCTCGGCCGCCGCCGCGATTTCCCGCCAGTCGGCCGGGGTGCCGGTGATTGCACCCGGGCGCGGCAGGGCAGGCGTCATCGGCCGATACCCCTCGCGCCCCGCGCCGCAGCCAAGTGGGGACCGCGGCCGCTTACCAGGGCCGAGATCGACGATCCGATCGGCGTCGCTGACGGGCTGACCCTCGGCCCTGCGGTGGCAGCGCCGCGGCCCGGCGGCGCGGCGCCGACCGGCCCGATGCGCGGCTCCCCGGCCGGGTCGCCGGCGACACGCGCATGGCCACGGGCACCCCCGGACTGGCCCGCTCGAACGCCGCGATCTGTGCCGACAGCCTGCCCATGGTCAGCGGCTGGATCGCCGCGATGCGCAGTGCATCGAGCGTGGGGCAGGGGTCGGCGCGCCGTTCGCCGATGGTGCCGGGGACAAGGGGAAGGGGGCGCCCGCCGCCTCGCAGTCCCTCTGCGCGGGCCCCCAGACCGGGCCCCCAAAGCGGGTTCGGGGGACTGAGGTTAGGGTAGGCCAAGGGCAGGGCACATTCGGGATGCGCGGGCGCTGCGCGTCGCCTGCGGCGATCCGTGACCCGCCCCGCCCTCCGCGCATCGAAAGGCCAGACCGACGGCGGTGCGGCGTGGGCTCAGCCGTCCTTTTTGAACGGGGTCATCTCGGCCATGGCGGCGTTCTCGCGCTCGACGGCGACGCGTTCGCGGCGCAGGTACTGGTCGACGGCCGCGCGGAACCCGCTGTCGGGCAGGAAGTGCAGCGAGCGCGTCGTTACCGGCTCGTAGCCGCGGGCCAGCTTGTGACCGCCCTGTGCGCCGGCCTCGACCCGCTTCAGCCCATGCGCGATGGCGAAATCGATGGCTTGGTAGTAGCAGGTCTCGAAGTGCAGGAACGGGTGGTCCTCGACGCAGCCCCAGTAGCGGCCGAAGAGCGTCTCGCGCCCGATGACGTTGAGCGCACCGGCGATGTAGCGCCCGCCGCGCTCGGCCATCACCAACAGCAGACTGTCGCCCATCGCCGTACCCAGCATGTCGAACGCGCGCCGGGTCAGGTAGGGCCGACCCCACTTGCGCGCGCCGGTGTCCTGGTAGAAGTGCCAGAAGGCATCCCAGGCGCGGGCGTCGATGGTCGAGCCCGTCAGCCAGCGGAACGCAATGCCGGGCTCCAGCGCCCTTTGACGCTCCTTGCGCAGCGTCTTGCGCTTGCGCGAGGCCAGCGCGTCGAGGAAGGCGTCGAAGCTGGCGTAGCGGTGGTTTTCCCAGTGGAACTGCTGGTCGGTGCGCTGCAGGTAGCGATGGCGCGCGCCGAGGTGCCACTCGTCCTCGGTACAAAAGGTGACGTGCAGCGAACTGATGCCGTTGCGCGAGGCAATGTCGGCGGCGGCCTCCAGGAGCGCGCCCTGGATCGTCTCGGTCGCGAGCCCCGTGTCCGGGCGGGCCAAAAGCCGCGGCCCGGTGGCGGGCGTGAACGGCACGGCGCACTGGAGCTTGGGGTAGTAGTCGCCGCCCGCCCGCTCGAACGCATGCGCCCAGGAGTGGTCGAAGACGTATTCGCCCTGGCTGTGGCTCTTGAGATAGAGCGGCATGACGCCGAGCGGAGGGCTGTCCGGGGCGCCTTCGAGCCGGGCGATCAGGTGATGCGGCGCCCAGCCCGTGCGCGGCGTGGCCGAGCCGGACGCCTCCATCGTGTGCAGGAAGGCGTGCGTCACGAACGGGTTGGCGGGCGGCCCGCCGTCGGCCGTTTCGGGCGCGGCGCAGGCGTCCCAGTGGGCCGGCGGCACGGACGCGATGTCGTTGACCACCGCGATCTCGACCGCCGTCGACGCGGCAGCATCGGCCCCCGCGTGGGGATCGGGGCAGGCGGCGGGATCGGTGGGGTGGTCGCGCATGCCGAGGCACATGGGCGCCCGGGCGGGTCCGTCAAGCGGCCGGGTCGGCGCGCGGGCGATGGCGGGGCGCGCGCGCCGAGTGGCGGGCCGCGCGGGCGCAAGATCCGCCAAGTCGACCCAGCGGCATGGTTTTGCCGCGCCGCACGGCCGCGCTATAAGGCATCCTGCCGGAATGCGGGGGCCGGTTCGTGCAACTGCTGCGACGCTCCGCCGCGCGGAGCCCGACGAACGGAGGATCGCATCGATGACCCACCGCCACCCAGCCGGCCGTCGGCTGCGCCCCGCGGGCAGGAGTGGGGGCAGCCCTCGCGGCCGCCCGATGGACACCAGCGGGGTGGATCGCCCGGCGATGGAGGGTGCGAGACCGGCCGGCGCGCCATGTGCCGCCCCGGCGCCGGGCCGTGCGCGGCACGCCGATGGTAGCCGTCGGGCAGTGCTGCGGGGTGCGATCGCGCTGGCCGGCGCGGCGATGCTGTTGCCGCTGGTGTCCGGGCGCGCCCTGGCGCTCGACGCCTCGGCGGCCGAGACGTTCGTGCGCGAGACCGTGGACGAAGTGCTGGCCTTGGTGCGCAGCAGCGCGTCGGCGCGCGACAAGGCGGACCGGTTCCAGGCGATCATGGAGCGCCGCGGGGCGATGGAGAACATCGCGCGCTTCGCCATCGGCAAGGATGCGTGGGGCGCGATGTCGGGTGACCAGCAGGCGCGATATACCGAGGCGTTTTCGCATTACCTCGCCACGGCCTATGCGCGCCGGTTCAGCGAATACTCGGGACAGGAGGTGGAGATCGGGCGCAGCCGCGATCTCGGCTCGCGCGGTGTCGAGGTCGGCAGCGTGGTGCAGGGTGCCGGCCAGGCGCCGATCGAGGTGGTCTGGTACGTGTCCGACCGACCGGGCCGGACGGTGCTGGTCGATCTCAAGATCGAGGGCGTGTCGATGGTAATCACGCTGCGCGACGAGATCGGCGAGATCCACAAAGGCCAGGGCCGCGACATCGAAAAG
>JBCCMW010000168.1:0-8724 GCA_039026175.1 Pseudomonadota bacterium | reverse complement strand
GGGACGCGCGGCGCCCGAGGCGGGTTGGGAGGACCCCGCGGCCGGGTGCGCCGGCGAGGGCGCACCGGATGCGCCGGCGGTCGGGGCGGGGCTGTTGAGCCGGCCTGTGCGCCGGGCCCAGTCGAGCATGTCGCTCGTCCGCATCGGCTTGGCGACCATATAGCCCTGGATGGCCGTGCAGCCGCCCTCTTCCAGCCAGCGGCGTTCCTCCTCGCGCTCGATACCCTCGGCCAGCACGTCGATCTCCATGTTCTGCGCCAGCTTGATCAGCGCCGAGGTAAAGCGCGCGAGCTGCGGCTTGCGGTCGACGTCGCGCACGAAGCTGCGGTCGATCTTGACCCGGTGCACGACCAGATCGCGCAGGGTGGACAGGCCCGAGGCGCC
Organism: Pseudomonadota bacterium; assembly: GCA_039026175.1. GTDB lineage: Bacteria > Pseudomonadota > Alphaproteobacteria > Rhodobacterales > Rhodobacteraceae > Thermohalobaculum. The sequence continues at coordinate 8,340 of JBCCMW010000168.1, read as the reverse complement.
CGTACCGAAATCGTCGAGCTCGATGTAGTAGCCGCTATCGGCGAGGCGGCGCACCGTCTGGATCACGTCGTCCGAGCCTTCGTCGACCACGATCGATTCCAGGATCTCAATCGCGATGTCCTGCGGGCCGAGGCCCACCGCCTCGGCATCGAAGCGGAGACGGTCCATAAAACCCGCCTCGCAGAGCTGTTCCATCGTCAGGTTCAGACCGATGTGGCCGACGTCCAGGCCTGCATCGCGACACTCGCGCACCGCCCGCAAACTCTTGCGCCGCATCACGTCGTCGATCTGGGTCATCAGCCCGTACTCGGCCGCGATGGGCAGGAAGGTCGCGGGGCTCTGCGGCCCCCGCTCGGGATCGAGCCAGCGCACCAGCGCCTCGACCCCGACGATACGGCCGGTATCGATCGCCACCTGCGGCTGGAAGAACGGCACGATCTGGTCTTGCTCGAGCGCCCGGCGCAGACGCGCGGCCAGGTCGAACTGTCCCGACACCGCCTGGCGGATCTCGGGCGTGTAGAGCGTGACGCCCGTCCCGTCGACCTGACCGGACGCCTGCAGCGCGCTGGTGCCGAGCGCGAGCGAGGCGTCCATCAGCACCGTTTCGGCGTCGAGCTCGGGGTTCCCCGAAGTCACCACCACCGCGCCGGCGCGCACCGCCAGGCGGCAGAACTGCCCGTCGATGGTGACCGAGCGCGCGGCGATCTGGCAGAGCCGGGCCGCGATGCTGACCAGCTCGTCGCTGTCCATCACATCGTCGACGATCATCGCAAAGCGCGCGCCGTCCAGACGGCCCAGCGTATCGTTCGGCCCGCAGTCGCGCTGCAACAGCAGCGCCGTCTCGCGCAGCACCTCCTCGCCGGTGGCGAAGCCGAACTGCTCGTCCAGCCGCTCGAGCCCGCAAACCTCGACGGCGACGATCCCGATATCCTCGCCCGCGCGGGTCTGGTCGATGAGCATCGCTTCCAGCTGGATGGTCAGGCACTGGCGGTGCGGCAGGCCGGTGAGCTGGTCGTAGAGCGCGGCGTACTGCAGCTTGGCGTTGGCGCCCGCCAGCGCCAGCCGGTCGCGCCTGGCCGCAGCCAGCGCCGGCCGCAGCAGCAGGAACGCCGCCAGGATCGCGACAGTGATGCACAGCACCGCCAGCCGCGCCATCCAGCGCTGCATTTCGGCCAGCGGCGCGGTCGCCCGGTCGGGACCCAGGCTATCGGCAACGTCGCGCACCAAATGGTCGATCGTCAGGATGCCGATGATCTGCAGCAGCAGCACCACGCCGATCACAATGCCGAAGGCGACCAGGCGCTTGCTGGTGGCGCTGCCAGCCTCGGCCCGGGCCAGCACGTGCAGCCCGCCGACCCCGTCGTCGATTGGCGTCTTGCCCGGCGTCGACGGCGCCTTGCCGCCCCGCGACCGCCACAACCGCCCGATCCCGTCGCCGAGCCAACCCATGCGAGCCTCCGTCCACCGTCCCGACGCGATATGTGGACCGCAAGGCGTAAACGAATCGGCGTCCTAGCTGCGACGTGCGACGGATCGAGGATGGGACCCGTCGGCGCAGAGGGGCGGGCGCCGATCCTGGGGCCCGGGACCTTACGCAACGACGTGTCGTGACAAGCTGACGCTTACGTCATAAAGCCACTCCAGCGGCGCCGCCCGCCCAGCCCGGGTGGTGCCCGCACGCCAAAGGAGACCGACGATGGCCCTGCCCCCCGTGCTGTCGGCACTGCGCCTGCCGGTGATCGGCGCGCCGCTGTTCATCATCTCGAACCCCAAGCTGGTGATCGCCCAGTGTACGGCCGGCATCGTGGGCGCGTTCCCTGCGCTGAACGCGCGCGAGGCGACGGGCGATCCGCCGATGCTGGAGGCGTGGCTGAAGGAGATCACCGAGGCGCTGGACCGCCATAACCAGGCCAACCCCGACCGGCCGGCCGCGCCCTATGCGGTAAACCAGATCGTGCACCGCTCGAACGGGCGGCTGGAGCGGGATATCGAGATCTGCCACCGCTGGCAGGTGCCCGTGTGGATCACCTCGCTGGGCGCGCGGGTCGAGGTGAACCAGGCCGCGCACGACTGCGGCGGGATCGCGCTGCACGACGTGATCAACGACCGCTTCGCGCGCAAGGCCATCGAGAAGGGCGCGGACGGGCTGATCGCGGTCGCGGCCGGTGCGGGCGGGCACGCCGGGACCACCTCGCCGTTCGCGCTGATCCAGGAGGTGCGCACCTGGTTCGACGGGCCGGTGTACCTGTCGGGCGCGATCGCGACGGGCCAGGCCGTGCTGGCGGCCCAGGCGATGGGGGCGGACGGGGCCTATGTCGGCTCGGCCTTCATCGCGACGGACGAGGCGAACGCCGCGGATGACTACAAGACGATGATTGTCGAAGGGTCGTCGGAGGACATCGTCTATTCGTCGCTGTTCACGGGCGTGCACGGCAATTACTTGAAGGGCTCGATCCGGCGCGCCGGCATGGACCCCGAGGCGCTGCCCGACAGCGATCCCTCCAAGATGAACTTCGCCGATGGGTCGTCCAAGCCGAAGAGCTGGAAGGAGATCTGGGGCGCGGGCCAGGGCATCGGCGCGGTGCAGACGGTCGAGAGCGCCGGCGCCGTGGTCGCGCGCCTGACCCGCGAGTACGACGCCGCCCGCGCCCGTCTCGGCCTCGCCGCCCGCCACGCGGCCGAGTAGCGGCCGCGCACCCTACCACGGTGCAGGGCCCCGCGCTGGCCCCGTAGGATGCGTGCGTGCAACGCACCGCCCGAGCCGCCACCTGCGCGCCCCTCTGCGGGCGCGCCCGGACCGGACAGCCGCGCGCCGCCCTCGCGAAACGCGCAACGCCCGACCCAGGCACCCCACGGTCGGCGGCTACAGGCCAGTCCGTGGAGGTTCCCCATGCCCATCCGACCCGTTCGCCGCTGCCGCGCGGCCCTTGCGCTGTTCCTCGCCGGCCTTGCCGCGGGGTGCGTCGCACCGCAGCACACCGGCCAGATCCAGGCCTTGCACGAGGGCGTTGCCAACACGCTGGATCGCGACCGCAGCAAGGCCGCACGCGTCGCGGCCGGGATCGGCGCTGCACAGGTCGGCGTGGGACTGGGCTGTACGATGCTGATCGACGGGCCGAAGCTTAGCTTTCTGACGCCGCTCTACGCCTTCTGCGCCGCGCGCTGAATAGCGCCCACTGGGCCGCGCGCCGAACAGCGCCTATTGGGCCGCGCCCCCGAAGCTGCGCGCCGGGCCGCGCAGCCCGGGCGGCGGCGACCGCGATCAGGCGGCGGCGTGGCCGGCGCCGGACCCGGTCTCGGGGCCCGCGCTGCGGTCCGAGCCGGGCGGGGCGCCGATCACGTCGAACAGGCGCTGCTGCTCGGCGGCCCAGGCCTCAATGTCGTAGCGGTGCACCTTGGTGCGGAGCGCCGCCATCCGGCCCCGCCGGTCCGCCTCGTCCATCGTCAGCGCCAGGTCGATCGCCGCATCCATCGAGCGGTGCGAGAACGGGTTGCAGAGCACCGCCTCGGCCATCTGCACGGCAACGCCCGCGAACTCGGACAGCACTAACACTCCGTCGCCGTCGGTCCGCGCGGCCACGAACTCCTCGGCCACCAGGTTCAGCCCGTCGGCCAGCGGCGTGATCCAGGCCACGTCGGCCGCACGGTAATAGGCCACCAGCTCGCGAAACGGGATCGGCGTCGAGATAAAGGCGATGGGCTGCCACTCGAAGCTGCCGAACGCGCCGTTGATGCGCCCGACCGTGGCCTCCAACGCCTCCTGCACCTCGGCATAGGCCTCCATGTTCCGGTTCGCGCTGACCGAGACATGCATCAGGCGCACCTTGCCGCGCAGATCCGGCTGACGCTCGAGCAGGCGCTCGTAGGCCTGCAACAGCTCGATCCCGCCCTTGGTATAGTCCGTGCGGCCGACCGAGATCATCAGCGTCTGCTCGCCGAGCTCGGTGCGGATCTGGCGCTCGAGCTCGGCCGTTTCCTCGGCAGCCGACAGCTCCTCAATGTACTGCACGTCCACGCCCACCGGAAAGGCCGAGACCTGGATGCGCCGGCCCTCGAAGGCGATTTCGGTCGGCACGGACTGCTCCGACAGCGCCTCGCCCTGGGGCGAGAAATCCTCGATCACCTTCTGCTTGCGCGTCACGTCGATGTCGAACCGGCTGTTTGCGGTCGCAACGAAGTTGGCCACGTAACGGGGGATGTGAAAGCCGACCAGATCGCAGGCCAGCAGGCTCTCCAGGATCTCGCGCCGCCAGGGCAGCACGTTGAACATGTCGGCCGCCGGAAACGGCGTGTGATGGAAGAAGGCGATCCGCGCATTCGGCTTCAGCTTGCGCACATAGCCCGGCACCAACCACAGATTGTAATCGTGTACCCAGATCACGCTCTCTTCGTCGGCCTCGTCCGCCGCGGCCTGGGCGAACAGCCAGTTCACCTCGCGAAAGGTGGGCCAGTCGACGGGATCGTAGTTGTAGCGGTCCTTGAACGAGTGCAGCACCGGCCAGATCGCCTCCTTCGAGGTGACATGGTAGAAGCTGCTCACCTGTTCGGGCGTCAGCGCAAGGCGGCTGACGGTGTAGGTGCCGTAGCTATCCTCGATAGTGACGCGCCGGTCGAAGTCGGGATTGTCGGTGTCTTCGGCGTGCTTCCAGGCGACCCAAGCGCCGCTCTCGTTGCGGCCGAAGAAGCTTTTCAGCGTGGGCACGATGCCGTTGGGGCTTTTGTTCTCTTTGCGCACCAGCCGGCCGTCTTCGATCACCTCCTCGTACGGCTGGCGGTGGTAGACGATCACGAGCTTCGAGGTCATCGGGGGCTCCCCCTGCGTGTTCTGGTCCTGGCCGCCGCGGCGGGGCGGGGCCGGCGAGCGTGGTGCAGCGCGGGCGCCGTGGCGCTGCGGCGGTCCCTGGCGTGTCGTCCCGGCGGTGCCGCGCCCAGGCGGGCGACCAGGCGGGCGGCCGGGCGGGCGGGTCGTGGCGCCTACGGGCCTGGCGCGCGGGCCGGACCCGAGGACGCGGGCGCAATGCTCAGCCCTTGGGCGGCGGCGCCATCAGGTCGAAATGCGCGATCGCGTCCATGATACCGTCGGCCCCCAACCCCGGAGCGCGAAAGATGTCGTCGCGCTCGGGCAGGCGCGCCAGCAGCGGCGCCTCCGAGCCGCCCACGGCCACCGCCGGGAACCCTTCGACCAGCATTGAATAGTCGTTCATCGTATCGCCCGCCACCAAAACCCGGCCCGGCTGGACGCCCAGGTGCGCGATCAGCCGGCGGATCGAGGGACCCTTGGACACACCCCGCGGCAGCACGTCGAAGTAGCAGTCGGCCGATATCAGGTGATCGAGACCGAGGTCCGCCACAACCTGGATCGCCCGCGGGTCGAAGCTGGCGGGGTCGTAGTCGTAGCTGACGCGGTAGCGAAACGCCGTCGGCTGCAGCGTCAGCCCTGCCATCCCGTCCAGCGCCGCGCGCACCCGCGGCCCGGCATCGGCCCAGCGCGCGGCGATGTCGGCCTCCATCGCGGCGATGGGGCTGACGCGCCCGCCGGGGCCTGCGGGCTGCATCCGCGCGATGGTGGTGCCCACGTCGCCGACCACGTAGTTGGGCCAGGGAACGGGGGTTTCGGTGCAGAGCCCTTCGATAAAGCGCGGGTCGCGCCCGGTGACGAAGATCAGCCCGACCCGGTCGCGGTGCGTCTCGATCCAGCGGTAGAGCCGCAGCCGGTCCGCCTCGGCCCCGCCCAGGAACGTGCCGTCCAGATCCGTGGCCAGCACAAAGCGCCAGCCGGCGGCCGTGTCGGCCGGGCCTTCGGCTGTAGGGGCAGCGTCGGCGCTCATCCGCTCACTCCTCCCAGGCGCGGGCCAGGCGCTGGATCGCCCGGCGGTCGGCCGGGTGCTCGAAGGTCAGGTTCATGGCCCGCGGCTCGGCCTCCAGCGGGCGGGACCAGAGCGCGGCGAACGCCTCGCCCAGCGCGCGGTCCTCGTGCACCACGCCGCGCACGGTCTCGCAGATCGGCATCGCGATGCCATGGCGGCGGGCGAGGTCGGTGGCCGATATCGCGTTGCGCACGCCCTCGACCGTGACGGCGCGGCCGTCGAAGATCTCGGCGCCCCGCTTGCCGCGGCCCATCTCGACCCCGAACGAGAAGTTGCGCGACGCCTCGTTCGAGCAGGTCAGCGTCAAGTCCCCGATACCCGACAGGCCCGTGACGGTCTCGCGCCGGCCGCCCAGCGCCTCGGCCAGCACCTTCATCTCGTCCAGCCCCCGGGTGATCAGGGCTGCGCGGGTGTTGGCGGCAAAGCCCGCGCCCGTGGCCATGCCGCAGGCGATGGCGAGCACGTTCTTGACCGCGCCCCCGACCTCGACCCCCGTCAGGTCGTCCGAGACATAGGGGCGAAAGCTCTCGGTCGTCAGCGATACGGCCATGCGGGTGGCCACCTGCTCCTCGGCCAAGGCGTGGTCGTCGTGGGCGAAGTCCGACGCGATGGTCACCGCCGTCGGGTCGCCGCGCGCGGTCTCCAGCGCGAAGGAGGGGCCCGAGAGCGCGCCGACCGGCCGGTCGGGCGCGGCATGCTGCACCACGTCGGCCATCAGATAGCCGGTGCCGTCCTCGATCCCCGTGGCGCACACGATCACGGGCACGCGCGTGGGCAGGATCGCGTCCAGCGCCTCGGCAATCTCGCGCACGGTCGAGGACGGGGTGACGATCATCACCGCCTCCACCCCCGCGGTCGCAGCGACCAGGTCGGTGTAGGCGGCCAGATGCTCGGGGATCAACACCTCGTCGCCCAGGTAGCGGCTGTTGCGCCGGTTCTGGTTGATGTCGTCCACCGTTTCGGCGCTGCGGGCCCAGAGCCGGGTCTGCCGGCCCGCCCGGGCGGCGACGACGGCCAGCGCGGTGCCCCAGGCGCCACCGCCCAGGACGGCGATGCGCTTGTACGGACGGACCTGGAGCGGGACCTCCTTGCCTGCCGAACCGTCCGCAGCGGCCATGCACTCCTCCTTTGTCCTGGCGGTGTCGCCGGCGACGGGCGCTTCCGGCCCCGGCGCGGCACGGCGAGCGCCCTGTCTCCACCGGGTAGGATCTAGCGGCAGCGCCCACACCGGCAAACGCGGCGCACGCGCGGCGGGCCGCCTCAGGCGGGTGGCTGCGACGCCGCCGCCGACGGCGGGGCTGCCGTCTCGGCCGCCGGTTCGCCGATCATCTCGGGCTCGCGCCGATGCTCGGCAAAGACCGCGCGGCAACCCTCGTCCTCCAGCGTCGGGGCCCAGCGGGGCGCGCCGGTGCGATAGGCCGCCCGCCCCACCAGATGCGACCCGATCGGCGCCGTTATCAGCACGAACAGCGCCACCAGCAGCGCACGCACCATCACCTCGACCGAGGGCGAGACGAACACGATGGCGATGGCGATGAACAGCATGCCCAGCGTGCCGGCCTTGGTGGCCGCATGCATGCGCATATAGACGTCCGGAAACCGCACCAGCCCCAGGCTGGCGGCAAAGCAGAACACCCCGCCCAGGATCAGCAACGCGGCTGCGGCGATCTCATCCATCGCGCGCCTCCCCGGCCGCCGCGTCCGAGGCCGTCGCCGACGCCGGCTGCGCCTGGCCCGACACACCGTTATGGTCCGTCGCATCGACCCGTTCGATGTAGCGCGCAAATGCCACCGTCGCGAGGAAGCTGACCAGCGACAGGGCCAGCGCCACGTCCAGATACCCCGCGATTTGGACCGCGATGGCGAACATCACCAGCAGCGCCATCAGCAGCACCGACAGCAGATCCAGCGCCACCACCCGGTCGGCCAGGGTGGGGCCCAGCACCAGACGATAGACCGTCATCAGCACGCCCAGGATGACGAAGAAGCCGCCGACGCCCACGCCCCAGGCCAGCGGCCCCTCGATCGTCGCGCCCAGCATGATCATTCCAGCGCCCTCACCACGGCCTTTTCCAGCGATCCCTTCATGCCCTCGATCACCGCCTCGGCCCCGTCCTCGCTGTACATCGCGTGCACCATCAGGTGCCCCTTGTCGGGCGAGACGTCGACGGTCAGCGTGCCGGGCGTCAGCGTGATCAGATTGCCGGTCATCGTGATGCCGAGGTCGGTCTTGGCGTCCAACGGCATGGCGACGAAGCGCGGTGTGGCGCCCAGGCCCGGCGTCATCACCTCGACGAAGACGCGCACCGCGCTGACCACCAGCTCGTACAGGAACGTCACGATCAACAGCACGATCCACAGCGGCTTCAGGATCCAGCCCATGCGCTTACCTCAACCCGGTTGCGTAACTGATCGCGCCACCCGCCGCCTCGGTCAGCGCGATGGCCACGAGGGTGGCGATGGCGAGGAAGCC
>JBCCMW010000167.1:0-8733 GCA_039026175.1 Pseudomonadota bacterium | reverse complement strand
GGCGGGCGTGTTGGCGGGCATGCGCTGGGCCGCGGCGCGCGGGGCGACGCATGTCGCTTCGGCCGCAGGCGACACGCCGTTCTTTCCGCGCGACGTGGTGGCCAGGCTCGCGGCGGCGCTGGCCCCCGGCCAGCCCATCGCCATCGCCGCCACCGAGGATCCGGCCCGCGGGCTGAGCGAGCATCCGACCTTCGGGCTCTGGCCCGTCGCGCTGGCCGACGCGCTGGAGACCGCGCTCCGCGCCGACATGCGCAAGGTCATCGTCTGGGCCTCGCGCCATGGCTGCGCGCGCGCTGTGGTGCCGGGGCGGGCCTATCCGTTCTTCAACGTCAACACGTCCGACGATCTGGCCGAGGCCGAGCGGCTGGCGCCCGAGCATGCCGACGCCGCAGCCGCGGAGCGCGGGGCATGATCGTCTATGGCGTCGTCGGCTGGAAGAACGCGGGCAAGACCACGCTGGTCGAGCGGCTGGTGGCCGAGCTCTGCGCCCGGGGCTTTCGCGTCTCGACCGTCAAGCACACCCACCACGGCGTCGATGTCGACCGCCCGGGCAAGGACAGCCACCGCCACCGCAATGCCGGCGCCCAGCAGGTGATCCTCGCCTCGGCCGCGCGCTGGGCGCTGATGACCGAGCTGCGCGACCGGCCCGAGGCGGGGTTGGACGCGCTGATCGCCCGGCTGGACCCTGTCGATCTGGTGATCGTCGAGGGGTACAAGCGCGACAGCCACCCCAAGATCGAGGCTTGGCGGGCCGAGACCGGGCAGCCTCTGATCGCGCTCGACGACCCCACGGTGCGGGCTGTGGCGAGCAACGATCCGGTGCCGCCGGGCCTGGCCCGCCCGGTGATCGCGCTCGACGACGTGCCTGCGATCGCCGACTTCCTGCTGGCCGACGCGGGCCTTGCGCCGGCGCGGGGAGCGGCGGAATGACCGAGCCGGCAGCGCGGCCGGTGGGCGACTGCTTTGCCCACGCGCCGCTGCGGCCCTGGACCCCGGTGGACGACGCGCTGGCCAGTCTGCGCGCCGGGGTGCGCCCGGTCGCGGCCTTCGGCGACGCCCCGATTGCCGAGGCGGCCGGTCGGCGGCTGGCCCTGCCGCCGATTGCGGCGCGCGACAACCCGCCGGCGGCCAATGCCGCCGTGGACGGCTACGCCTTTGCCCACGCCGCGCTGCCGCCGGGCGATCCGGTGACGCTGCCGCTGGCGCCCGGGCGCGCGGCGGCCGGCCACCCCGTGCCGGGCCCGCTGGCCGCGGGTCAGGCGCTGCGCATCCTGACGGGCGGCGAGGTGCCCGCCGGCGCCGACACCGTGGTGCTGCAGGAGGACGTGACGCTGGCCGACGGTGCGGTGCGCTTTGCCCGCCCCCACCGGGCCGGGGCCAACGTGCGTCCTCAGGGCGAGGATCTGCGCGCCGGCGAGCGGCTGTTCGAGCCCGGGCACCGCCTGGGGCCCCAGGACCTGGCGCGCCTGGCCGTGGGCGGGGTCGCGCGCGTTGCGGTGTACGAGCGGCTGCGCGTCGCCGTGCTCTCCACCGGCGACGAGCTGATCCAGCCCGGCGCCGATCCCGCGCAGCCCGGCATCTTCGATGCCAATCGCCCGATGCTGATCGCGCTTCTCGCCGCGCTCGGCCATACGCCGGTCGATCTGGGTGCGGTGCCCGACGAGGCGGGCGCCGTGCGCGCAGCCCTGGACGCCGGCGCCGCCGACGCGGCGGTGACGATCACCACCGGCGGCGCCTCGGCCGGCGACGAGGACCATGTCAGCCGCCTGCTCCAGGCCGAGGGCAGCCTGGCGGTGTGGCGCGTGGCGGTGAAGCCGGGGCGGCCCATCGCGCTCGGCCGCTGGCGCGACCGCCCGCTGTTCGGTCTGCCGGGCAACCCGGTGGCGGCCTTCGTGTGCACGCTGGTCTTCGCCCGCCCGGCGCTGGAGGTGATGGCCGGCGGCCGTTGGCGCGCCCCGTTGGGCTTCCAGGTGCCGGCGGGTTTCGCGATGGACAAGCGCGGCGGGCGGCGCGAATTCCTGCGCGCGCGCATCGGCGCCGACGGCCGGGTCGAACGTTTCCGGTCCGAGGGGTCGGGGCTGGTCGGCGGGCTCGCCTGGGCCGGCGGGCTGGTCGAGCTGCCCGACCGCGCGATGCGCATCGCCGAGGGCGATCCCGTGCGCTTTATCCCCTACGCCAGTTTCGGGCTGGCGTGACCCGCGCGCCGGGTCGGCCGTCCGCGGGGCCACGGGAGGGCGACGCCGAACGCCGCCGCGGCGCGGCCGGTCTGGCCAGTCGGGCGGATGTGGCCAGTCGGGCGGGGCTGGCCGGTCGGGCGGGGTTGGCCAGTCGGGCGGGGCTGCTGACCGCCGCCTACTATGCCGCGATCTTCACCGCCATCGGGGCGCATCTGCCGTTCTGGCCGCTCTGGCTTGCGCATTGGGGTCTCGACGAGGCCGAGATCGGCTGGTTCCTCGGCGCGGCGCTGGCGGTCAGGATTGTCGCCAACGCGCTGCTCTCGGCGGTGGCCGACCGGTACGCCGTGCGCCGGGCGATGCTGGCCGTCACCGGGGTCGCCGCGGCGATGGTGTTCGCCCTGCACGCGCTGGCCGAAACCAAGGCCATGCTGTTCGCGCTCACCCTGCTGGTGACGGTCACGCTGTCACCGATGATCCCGCTGGGCGAGGCGTTGGGCCTGCGCGCCGCGGCGATGCACGGTTTCGCCTATGCCCACGTGCGCGCCGCGGGATCGATCGCGTTTCTGGCGGCCAACGTCGCCGTGGGCATGGCGATCGGCCGCTTGGGACCGGATGCGGCGCTCTACACGCTGGTCGTCGCGATCGCGGCGTCGGCGGTGCTGGGTGCGGTGCACCCGGGCGGCGGTGCGCCGCCGGGGGCAGGCGGCGACAGCGCGCGCTGGCGCGAGGGTCTGGCGCTGTTCCGGGCGCGGCGGCTGGTGCTGTTCGCGCTGGCCGTGGCGCTGGGGCAGGCGAGCCACGCGTCCTATTACACCTACAGCGCGCTCGACTGGGCGGCCGAGGGGCTGTCGACGGTGCGGGTCGGCCAGCTCTGGGCCTTTGGGGTGCTGGCCGAGACGGCGCTGATGCTGGGGCCGGGGCGTGCCTGGGTGGGGCGGCTGGGTGCGGTGGGCGCTATCCTGGTCGGGGCGGCCGCGGGCCTGGTGCGCTGGGCCGCGATGGCCGCGGGCGCCGAGGGCGCGGTACTTTGGCCGCTGCAGGCGCTGCATGCGCTCAGCTTCGGGCTGCTGCACCTCGGCACGATGGCGTTCGTCGCGGCGGCACTGCCGCTCCGCCTGCAGGCCAGCGGGCAGGGTGTGCTGTTGGGGCTGGCGAGCGGTGTGGCGATGGCGCTGGCGACGCTGGGTGCGGGCGAGGCCTACGCGCTGGCCGGGGCCGAGGGTGCCTGGCTCTGGGCTGCGGCCTTGTCGGCCTGCGCCCTGGCCGCGGCCGCGACGCTCGCGCTGCAGCGGCCGAAGGCCCCGGAACCCCGCAGCACCGAAGGTGCGTGACCGGCCGCGCCCACGCGCCTCCGGCGCCCGGGTATCCGGGCCCTTCGGGCGCTGTCAGGCGTAGCGGACCTTCAGGATCTCATAGCTGCGCGCACCGCGCGGGGTCTGGACCTCGACGCTGTCGCCCTCGTCCTTGCCGATCAACGCGCGGGCCAGAGGCGAGCGCATGTTCAGCTTGTTGTTCTCGATATCGGCCTCGGTCTCGCCGACGATCTGGTAGGTGCGCTCTTCCTCGGTGTCCTCGTCGACGATCTGCACGGTCGCACCGAAACGCACCGTCGTCCCGGACATCTTGGACGGATCGATCACCTCGGCGCGGCTGATCAGCCCTTCGAGCTCCTTGATCCGGCCCTCGATAAAACTCTGACGCTCGCGCGCGGCGTGATACTCGGCGTTCTCGGACAAGTCACCGTGCTCGCGGGCCTCGGCAATGGATTGGATCACGGCCGGGCGCTCGTCGTTCTTCAGGATCTTCAATTCGTCGTTCAGGGCGGTGTAGCCCTGCCTGGTCATGGGCACCTTTTCCATGGTGTCCTCCGCCTTGGGGCCCGGCGTACGCCCGCGGCGTCCGGACATCGGTCGTGTCAGGGTTTCGCACGACGCCACGCGCGCGGCGTGTCGGCCGCCGTGCCTGAAAAGCGACGACCGCGCCATTTTGAGGCGCGGCCCGTCCCGCAATTCCATAGAACGCAAGTTCTTCCCCCGCAAGGGCACCCGCGCTTGCGGCCGCGGGGCCCGCCCGGCATCCTCGGAGCGCGGTTTAGGGTGGGTACGGACGACACGGTTTTCAGATGCTGAAGCAAAACGACACCGTCGATACGGCGGCTCAGACGGCCATTGCCGCGCCGCGCGCCGATCTCTTGCCCCGGGTCGATCACCGCACGCTGGACCAGCGCTACCCGTCCGTCGCCTACATGGAGGCGCGCGCCAGGCGCCGGATCCCGCGCTTTTCCTGGGACTACATGATGGGCGGCATCGGCGAGGAGGCCGGCATCGCCCGCAACCGCCGCGCGCTCAGCGACGTGACCCTGGTGCCGCGCTATCTGGCCGACTGGGACGGGCCGCCGCAGCTGGCCACGCCGCTGCTGGGGCGCACCTGGGACATGCCGTTCGGCGTGTCGCCCGTGGGTTTCGGCGGCGTCATCTGGCCGAACGCGCCGCAGTACCTGGCCGCCGCCGCGCGCGCGGCGAACGTGCCCTTCGGCCTGTCCACCGTGTCGACCGTCACGCTGGAGGAGATCGCCGGCATCGCCGGGCACCACGCCTGGTACCAACTCTACGCCATGGCGGACCCCGAGATTAACCGCGCGATCCTCAAGCGCGCCCAGGACGCGGGCTACGAGGTGCTGGTGATCACCGTCGACGTGCCCAAGAAGATGCGTCGCGACCACGACGTCGCCAACGGCTTCGGCATCCCGCCCAGGGTGGATGCGCGCATGATCTGGCGCGCCGCGATCCGCCCAGCGTGGGCGCTGGCGATGCTGCGCGCGGGCACCCCGCGGTTCGAGAACATCGTGCCCCACATGGGCGCGGGGCTCAGCAACGCCGAGATGTCCAAGAAGTTCCAGGCCGAGCGGGACGGGCGCGTGACGGCGGGCAAGCTCGCCTGGTACCGCGACATCTGGCCGGGCAAGCTGGTGGTCAAGGGCCTGATCGCGCCCGAGGAGGCCGTGGCCGCGCGCGAGGCGGGGGCCGATGCGGTCGTCGTCTCGAACCACGGCGCGCGCCAGATCGATGCCGCGCCGTCGGTGGTCGAGGCGCTGCCGGCCGTGCGCGCTGCGGTGGGCCCGGACTACCCGATCCTGACCGACGGCGCCGTGCGCACCGGGCTCGACATCATGCGCTATCTGGCGCTGGGCGCCGATTTCGTGATGGCGGGGCGGGCGTTCTATCTGTCGGTCGCGGCCCTCGGCGCACCCGGTGCCGCCCACGCGATGCATGTGCTGCGCGAGGAGCTGACCATCACGATGGGCCAGCTCGGCTGCCGCCAGCCGCGCGATCTGCACCGTTTCCTGAGCTGAGGCGCCGGGTCTGCTGCGGGCGCCTCGGGCGGCCGCGGCGATCGAGCCGGGCCCGGGCGACGGATGCCGCGCCAGCCAGCGGTGCGCGGTGCTGCCGCGGCGGGCGCGCCGGCGATCATCGCGGGTGGGTCGGCCCGGGACGGGCGCCTACCCTCGACCCTGTGCCGGCCGGCGCCTGGATCGAGGGTAGGAAACCACGTCGGCCCTGCCGATCCGGGCCGGCCGATGGCCCGGGCGCTCTCCGTCGATGGCCCTCGGCGCGCGGATCACGCGGCGTTCAGGCATTCGCGCAGGTAGGCCGGCAGGAAGGCGGCGGGCTCGGCGATCACTGTCGCCTCGTCTACCGCCGGATAGAACCCCTGCTCAAACGACGCCGCAGTAGTCAAACGAAATCCAAACACCGACTTCAGCTTCGCAACCATTTCTGTGCCCCCTCAACGCAACTTGACTGTCGACGTAATAGCGATCCGGTTAGGCGGAATTGAGGTCGGACTGCGCCGCCTTTCGTAAAAATTCTGGTGCCAGTTGTGGCGCGAGGCACCCTGTGGCGCGTATCCGCCGTTTCGCCGGAAAACTAAACAGCCTGTTACTTCACCGCGCAGTTGCACGGTGCTGGCGGACGACAGGCACGGCGTGTTTTGCGTCGATCGGGGCCATTTTTGCCGAAGGCCGCGGCCACATTTGTCCCTCGGCGAGCGAGCCCGGCGGCGACGCGTCGCGAATCAGGACGCGCGGGCAGCCGCCGGCAGCCCAAAAGCCTGTAGTGCCGTCACATCCAGCGCGCCCTCGGCGATGGCCTCGATCGCCCGCGCCGCCGCCTGGGCGCCCGCCGCGGTGGTGTAGTAGCTGATCTTCATCTGCAGCGCGGTCGCACGGATGTCGAAACTGTCCTTCACCGACTGCGCGCCCTCGGTCGTGTTGAAGACCAGCGAGACCGTGCCGTTCTTCATCACGTCCACGATGTTGGGGCGGCCCTGGTAGACCTTCTTGACCACGTTGGCCGGCACGTCGTGGGCGCTGAGGTACGCCGCCGTGCCATCGGTCGCGACGACGCTAAAGCCCAGGCCGTGCAGGATGCGCACCGCCTCCAACACCTGCGCCTTGTCCGCGTCGCGGACCGAGGCAAAGACGCAGCCCTTGGTCGGCAGCGGCACGCCGGCGCCGATCTGGCTTTTGAGGAACGCCCGGGCGAAGGAGCGGTCGACGCCCATCACCTCGCCGGTCGAGCGCATCTCGGGACCCAGCAGCGTGTCGGCCCCGGGGAAGCGGGCGAAGGGCAGCACAGCCTCCTTGACCGCCACATGATCGGTCATCGGCGGGGTCAGCGCAAAGCCCGACAGCGGCTCGCCCGCCATCACGCGCGCGGCGATCGCGGCGATGGGCACGCCGGTCGCCTTGGCCACGAACGGCACGGTGCGCGAGGCGCGAGGGTTCACCTCCAGCACAAAGACCGCGCCGTCCTTGATCGCGAACTGCACATTCATCAGGCCGCGCACGCCCAGACCGTCGGCCATAGCCTCGGTCTGGCGGGTCAGTTCCTCGATCATTTCGGCGCCCAGGGTATGGGGCGGCAGGGCGCAGGCGCTGTCGCCCGAATGCACGCCCGCCTCCTCGATATGCTCCATGACGCCGGCGACGTGCACGCTGTCGCCGTCGGCCAGCGCATCGACGTCTACCTCGACCGCGCCGGCCAGGTAGCTGTCCAACAGCACGGGCGAGGTGCCGGACACGACGACCGCATTCTCGATGTACTTCTTGAGCTCGGCCTCCGAGCGGACGATCTCCATCGCCCGGCCGCCCAGCACATAGGACGGGCGGATGACGATGGGAAAGCCGAGCTGGCGCCCCGCGGCCATCGCTTCGACCGCGGAGAACGCGATGGCGTTCTTGGGCTGGGCCAGGTCCAGGTCGTGCAGCAACGCCTGGAAGCGCGCGCGGTCCTCGGCGTGGTCGATGGCGTCGGGCGGGGTGCCCAGGATAGGGATGCCCGCGGCCTCCAGCCCCCGGGCGAGCTTCAGCGGCGTCTGGCCGCCGAACTGCACGATCACGCCGACCAGCCGGCCGGACTGCTGCTCGACGCGCAGCACCTCGAGCACGTGCTCCAGCGTCAGCGGCTCGAAGTACAGCCGGTCCGAGGTGTCGTAGTCCGTCGACACCGTCTCGGGGTTGCAGTTGATCATCACCGTCTCGTAGCCCGCTGCGCTGAGCGCGTAGCAGGCGTGGCAACAGCAATAGTCGAACTCGATGCCCTGGCCGATCCGGTTGGGTCCGCCGCCCAGGATCGCGACCTTGTCGCGGGGCGAGGGGCGGGCCTCGCACTCGGGCTCGGCGGCCGGGTCGTCGGCGAAGGCGGCCTCGTAGCTGGAATAGAGGTAGGGCGTCTGCGCCTCGAACTCGGCGGCGCAGGTGTCGATGCGCTTGAACACCGGGGCGACGCCAAGCGCCTGGCGGATGCGGCGCACGCCGTCTTCGCCCAGGTTGGTGAGCTGGCCGAGCCGGGCGTCGGAGAAGCCCATCTGCTTCAGCGCCAGCATGCCCCGCGCATCGCCCGGCAGGCCCTGGGCCACCAGGTCGGCCTCGGCGCTGACGATCTCGTCGATGCGGGCCAGGAACCAGGGGTCCCACTGGGTGATCGCCTGGATGTCGGCCATCGCGATGCCCTCGCGGATCGCCTGGGCGATATAGCGGATGCGGTCGGGCGTGCGTTTGCCCAGCGCCGCCAGCACCGCCTCGCGCCGGTCCGCGGGTTCGGCCTCGGGCGCGCCGTCCAGCCCCGGGATCGCGATCTCGTCCAGGCCCGCAAGCCCGGTCTCCAGCGAGGACAGCGCCTTTTGCAGGCTGTCGGCGAAGGACCGGCCGATGGCCATCGCCTCGCCCACCGACTTCATCGCCGTGGTCAGCTCCGCCTCGGCGCCCGGGAACTTCTCGAACGCAAAGCGCGGGATCTTGGTGACCACATAGTCGATGGTCGGCTCGAACGCGGCCGGGGTGACGCCGGTGATGTCGTTGTCCAGCTCGTCCAGCGTGTAGCCGATGGCGAGCTTCGCGGCGATCTTGGCGATGGGAAAGCCCGTCGCCTTGGACGCCAGCGCCGAGGAGCGCGAGACCCGGGGGTTCATCTCGATCACCACCATGCGCCCGGTCTCGGGATCGACGGCCCACTGCACGTTCGAGCCGCCGGTCTCGACCCCCACCTCGCGCAGC
>JBCCMW010000166.1:0-8737 GCA_039026175.1 Pseudomonadota bacterium | reverse complement strand
CCGCTGCCGGCCGTGCCGCGCCCCCACCCGCCGCCGCAAGGCGCGCCGCCAGCGACGCCGGTGCATCGCCCGCCGCCCGCGGCGATGGCGCCGCCTCGGCGCGCGATGCCGCCCGAAATGGCGCCGCCGATCCCACCGCCAATCCCGTTTCCGCGGCGGACGGACAGGGCGCCGGGCGCGGCCTGCTGCCCGGACCGCGCGACCCGTTCCGCACCCTGATGATCGTCCTGCGCCGGGCCGGGCGCCACGTTACCACGGCCGGCCTGCGCGGGCGCACGCCGCTGATCGCGCTGGGCATGGTCGTCGGGCTGGTCACCGGCTATGCGGTCGTCGGCTTCCGCCTGGCGATCGAGGCGCTGCAGACCCTCGCCTACGGCGCCACCGACGCGCAGATCCACAGCCAGGCCGCGGCGCTGCCCTGGTATCTGGTGCTGCCGGTGCCGGTGGTCGGCGGGCTTGCCGTCGGGCTGTTACTGTGGCGCTTCACGCCCGACGGCAAGGCCCGCGGTGTCGCCGACGTGATCCGTGCAGCCGCCATGCGTCGCGGGCGGATCGACCGGGGGCCGGGCCTCGCTTCGGCCGGGGCGGCGCTGATCACCCTCTCGACGGGCGGCTCGACCGGGCGCGAGGGGCCGGCGGTCCATATCGGTGCGGTGATCGCCTCGTGGGTGTCCGAGAAGATGGCCCTGGCCCCGATCAGCGCGCGCGACGTGCTGGGCTGCGCCGCCGCGGCCGCGGTGTCGGCCAGCTTCAACGCCCCGCTCGCCGGGGCGCTGTTTGCGCTGGAGGTTGTGCTCCGGCACTTCGCGCTGCACGCCTTCGGGCCGATCGTCGTCGCCTCGGTGATGGCGACGGTGGTCAGCCGGCTGCATTTCGGCAACGTCACCGAGTTCGAGCTGCCGCCCAACATCATCGGCTTTTACAGCGAGCTGCCGGCCTTCGTGTTGCTGGGCGCCTTGGCGGGGATCGTGGCGGCGGTGATGATGCGCGCCATCTTCGTGGCCGAGCGGGTAGGCGACTGGGTGCAGGCACGCAGCCGGATGCCCAACTGGGCGCGCCCCGCGGCCGCGGGGCTGGCGCTTGGCATCATCGCGCTCGCCTTTCCGCACATCATCGGCGTGGGCTACGAGACGACGACGCTGGCGCTGACCTCCGAGATCCCGTTCTGGACCGCCGTGGTCTATGCCATGATCAAGGTCGTGGCGGTCGCGATCACCATGGCCGGGCGCATGGGCGGCGGCGTGTTCTCGCCCGCGCTGATGATGGGCGCGCTGCTGGGCACGGCGTTCGGCTCGGTCGCGATCGCGCTGGTGCCGTCGGTCGAGGGCAGCCAGGGGCTCTATGCGCTGGCCGGCATGGGCGCGGTGGCGGCGGCGGTGCTGGGTGCGCCGATCTCCTCGACGTTGATCATCATCGAGTTCACCGGCGACTGGCAAGCCGGTATGGCGGTGCTGGTGTCGGTGGCGCTGGCCTCGGTCGTGTCGGACCGGCTGATCGGGCGGTCGTTCTTCCTGCTGCAGCTGCGCGGGCAGGGGCTGTTCCTGGACGCAGGCCCGCAGGGGTACCTGGCCAGCACCAAGACGGTGGACGCGGTGATGCGCCAGCGCGGCTCGCTGGGCGTGCCGGCCGAGGCGACGCTGCGCAAGGCGGCCGAGGACGGGCCGATCCTGCGCCCGGGCGACACGCTGCAGACGGCGCTGCAGCGTCTGGAACAGGCGGGCCAGGACTTTGTGCCGGTGGTCGACCGCCCGCCCGCGCGGGGCGAGCCGTCCCCGCTGCTGGGTGCGGTGCTGAAGGCCGACGCTTACGAGGCCTACAACAAGCTGCTGGTGGCGGAGCTGCGCGAGGAGCATTCCTAGCCGGGCCGCCTCCGACCCGGCGGAATCGCGGTTGGTCGCCGCGATGCTCTATCGTGGGTGCCCGGCCGGGCCTGCGGGTGGCTGGGGCCCGCGGGCCCGCTCGCGCCACGCGATCAGCAACGCCGCCGCCACCACCACGCCCGCGCCGACGGTGGCCAGCGGGTCGGGCAGATCGCCGAACAGCGCGAGATCGAAGCCCGCGGCGAAAACCAGCGTCAGATAGAAGAACGGCGCCACGGCGCTCGCCTCGGCCCGGGCGTTGGCCTGCAGAAAGCAGGTTTGTGCCGCAACGACCGATAGGCCCACCGCGGCCATCAGCGCCCACTGCGCAGGCGTCGGCGCGCGCCAGACCGCGGCCGCCGCGGTCGAGGCCAGGGCGAGGCCCAGCAGATTGTTGATCAGCAGGATCGCCAGCACCGGCTGCAGCCCGGTCAGGCGCTTGATCGCGATCGCCTCCAGCCCGAACAGCACGGCCGCCGCCAGTGCGATCAGCGCGGCGGGCTGAAACGCCGCGGCGCCGGGCTGGACCAGCAGCAGCGCGCCGACGAAGGCGAGGGCGGTGCCGGTCCAGCGCCACGGCCCGATCCGCTCGCCCAACAACGGTATGGCGAACAGCATCGTCATCACCGGGTTCAGGAACGAGATGGCCGTCGCCTCGGCCAGCGGCATGGCGGCAGCCGCCGCGAACAGCGCCGTGGCGCCGAGCCAGCCGCAGAGCGTGCGCGCGCCATGCAGCCGCCAGGGCACGCGGCGGAGCGGCGGGCGCCGCCAGGCCGCGATCAGCGCGACGGCGAGCAGCGCGAACAGAAACCGCGCGAAGCTGACCTGGAACGGGTGCAGCGCCGCCTCGGTTGCGGCGTCGGTGCCCGCCGGCAGGCCGGTGCCCACGCCGCGACCCAGCGCCTTGGCCGCCAGCGCGGCGCAGGCCATCATCGCCGCGCAGCCGGTCATCCAGACGGCGGCGGGCAGACCGCCCGGGCGGGCGAGCGCCTCTGACGCGGGCTCGGTCACCGGGGCCGCGTCATGGCCCGGACCACCGACGACCGCGGCCTGCGGGGCCGAGCGGCGACACACACGCCGCCGGGCGCGTTGGTGGCCCGGCCCCAGCGCGCCGCGGACACAGGGTGGCCGCCGCCGCGGGGGGCGCCGCCGGGCCGCGACAGGCGGCTCCGGCGGCGCGTGGCCGCGACAGGCGGCGCCGGCGGCACGTGGCCGCGACAGGCGATCCAGGCGGCACGTGGCTGCGACAGGCCATTGCGGCGGCGCGTGGCCGCGACAGGCGGCTCCGGCGGCACATGGCCGCGCGTGGGGTCAGAGCAGCTCGACCGCGGCCTTCGAGCCGTCGAAGGCGACGTGGTCCGCGATCTCGGCCAGGGCGTCGTGCGGCGCGGCGTAGGACCAGGCGGCGTCGGCGATGGGCCCAGACTTGCCGGCGATGGCGTAGACCTGCGCCTCGCCCCAGTGTGGGCCGTCGGCCCGGCGGCCGGTGGGTTCCAGCAACGCCATCCCCACATCGCCCTTGGGGATGTAGTAGACGGGCTCGTGGCCGTCTTCGTACAGCGTCTTGGCGTTCGGGCTCTCGGCGATGACGGCGCCGCCCGCGCGGACGACGACCGTGCCGTTGGCGGGCCGGATGATGACTTCTGGCATTCCTGGTCCTCCCTACCCTCGCCCGGCTGACCGCCAGGCGCGGTTTGGCCCGCGCGCAGGCGCGAACAGTGACCCCTTACCCGAGCGGGGCGCACGCGTCAGCCAGCCATGCCGCAACCTCCGCATCCTCGGCCACAAGGGGGCCGATCTCGGCCGCCACCCTCGCGTGGTAGGCGTCGAGCCAGGCGACCTCGCCCGGGTCCAGCAGCGCTCGGTCGATCAGCCGGCGGTCGATGGGCGCCAGCGTCAGCGTCTCGAACCCCAGCATCGCGCGGTCGCCGCCGGCCGGCGTGTCGGGCGGCGTGACGGCCAGCAGGTTCTCGATCCGGATGCCCCAGTGGCCGGTGCGATAGCAGCCGGGCTCGTTCGAGAGCACCATGCCGGGCGCAAGCGCCACGGTGCCCGAGCGTCGGCTGAGGCCGACCGGACCCTCGTGCACGTTCAGGAACGCACCCACGCCGTGGCCGGTGCCGTGGTCGTAGTCCAGTCCCGCCCGCCACAGCGCCGCGCGTGCCAGCGGGTCCAGGTCGCGCCCGGCCAGCCCCGCGGGCCAGCGCGCGGTCGAGAGCGCGATCATGCCCTTCAGCACCAGCGTGAAGGCGCGCCGCGCGTCTGCCGGCGTTTCGCCCGTGGCCAGAGTGCGGGTGATGTCGGTCGTGCCGTCGCGGTACTGACCGCCGCTGTCGACCAGCAGCACATCGCCCGGCACCACGGTGCGGTTCGACGCCTTGGTGACGCGATAGTGCACGATGGCGCCGTTCGGCCCGCTGCCGGCGATGGTGTCGAAGCTCAGGTCCATCAGCGCGCCGGTGGCCACGCGCTCGGCCTCGATGCGCCGGGCCACGTCGATCTCGGTGACCGTGCCGCCGCGGGCGAGATCGGCATCCAGCCGCGCGAGGAACCGGCAGACGGCTGCGCCGTCGCGGCGGTGGGCGGCGCGCATGCCCTCGAGCTCGGCCTCGGTCTTGCGGGCCTTGGGCAGGATGCACGGGTCCTCGCCCAGCTCGACCTTGCTGCCCCCCGCCTTGAGCGCCGCGATCACGGCCATCGGGCAGCTCGCACGGTCGACCAGAACCCGGCTCTCGCCGAGCGCGCGGAGGGCGGGCTCGAACTGATCGGGCGGTGCCACCGCGACCCCGTTGCCCAGATGCGCGGCCAGGGCGCCGTCCACCTTCTCGGGCTCGGTGAACAGGGTCACCTGGCCGTCGGCGCGCAGGATCGCGAACCCCAGCACGACGGGGCTGCGCGCGAGATCGGTGCCGCGGATGTTGAGCAGCCAGGCGATGCTCTCGGGCAGGGTCAGCACGCTGGCGTCGGCGCCGGCCTTGGCCAGCCCGTCGCCCAGCCGCGCGCGTTTGTCGCCCGCCGCCTCGCCCGTCAGCGTGGACGGGTGCGCGGCGGCGGCGCCGGCGGGGCGGGGCGGCCGGTCGTGCCAGAGCGCGTCGATCGGGTTGCGGCCCAGCGCCACGGGCTCGCGGCCCAGCGCCTTGGTCAGCCGCTCGATCTCGGCCGGTGCGTGCAGCCAGGGATCGTAGCCCAGCACGCCCTCGCCCAGCGCCTCGGCCAGCCATGCGCCCGGCGCCGTGGTCTGCGAGGCGACGATCTCGAACACCGCGGTGTCGGCCTGCTCGGCCGCCTGCAGCGTGTAGCGCCCGTCGACGAACAGCGCGGCGCGCTCGGTCGTGATCACGGCGGTGCCGGCCGAGCCGGTAAAGCCCGTCAGCCAGGCCAGCCGCTCGTCTGACGGGGGTACCGTCTCGCCCATGTGGGCGTCCGAGCGCGGCACGATGAAGGCCTGCACGCCCTCGGCGGCCATGGCCGTGCGCAGCGCCGCCGTGCGGCTGGCGCTGTCGCGGCTGTCGGCGGTGATGTCGAAGGACTGGAACATCCGGGCTCCGGCGGCTGACGTTGGGGGCGCGGTGGCGCCGTTGCGCGCGCCTTGACGCCGGTGATGGCGCGGGACAGGGCGCGCGGCAAGCCATGCGGATGGCGCGGTGGGCGGCGCTGCGCTCAGCCGCCCTCGACCCCGCGGCCGTCCAGGCTGCCCGCGATCCCGTCCGGCGGGAACGCGAGCCAGGCTGCGGCATAGGCGTCCAGCTCGGCGGGCGGGAAGCCGACCAGCACGCTGGCCCGCTGCCCGGCGCCGTCGTCGAAGTACAGCCGCCAGGTACGCCGCCCGCGCAGGGTGCCGACCAGGATGGCGCGCCCGGGCAGGACCACCGTCTCGCCGGTCTCTGCCCCACCCGCGCGGCCGGGGCGCTGTTCCGGGTTTCGCTCAGGGCTGCGTCCAGCACTCCGGCCAGGATTTCGATCTGGGTCTCGATCTGGGCGACGTAACGTCAGCCTGGCGCGATTTCCACTCTGCAGGTCGACGCGGCCGATAACCCCGTATAAATCCCGGAGTTGTATCGAGGTCGGGGCTGTTTCTTCAGCGATGAAGAGACCATCGACGGAGAGAAAATCCGCCTTGATCCGTGCTGCTGTTCTGATCGCATAAGCGGTCTCGGCGCGGGGGAGCAACACGATGTCGTCGAGGGCCACGAGTTCGCAGCCGCAGTCGGGCGCACCCGGCAGCGTGCGCACCTGTCCCAGACAGGCGCGCAGCGCGCTCGCCGCCGCCTGTTGGCGGCTGACCGACCCGGATGTGGAAAGCCCCGTCGCAGGGCAGAATGCAGCGGGCGCTCCGCGGGCCAACGCGCGCGGCCCGGTCTTCATGACAAACGACCTACCGTCTTGGGACTGCGCAAGAATCGGGATTTCGGCCAACGCCACGCGGCTGGCATCGGGGCGTTCCAGCAGCCGTGCGCTGGTAAGGCGACTGGCGCGTGTCGCGACGTCGGTAACTTCTCGTTCACCTTTCACCGAGAGGTTAACACCGGAGCGAGTGATTGCGACGGAAGCGATTGCAACGGAGTCGTCCGATGCGATAAGCGAGGACGGGCCGCAGCTTGAAAGAGCGAGCGGCGCACCGATGAGCAGGGCGACAAAACGGGCCCCGCGCATCGACCTTCGCCCGTCAGGATTTTGTGTGTACATCCGATATCCTTCGCCTGTGCGTGCCCCGATGAACAAAGCGAACGTCAGGAAGACGAGGTAGCACATGACTGCGGCGGGTAGCCAAAATCGGCTTGGAGGGCGCGTCTTGGCGGAAGCGGGCGGGGCCGAGGGCTCCATCGTCACCGGCAAGGTCAAATGGTATGACGCAGTCAAGGGTTACGGCTTTGTCGTGCCCGATGATGGGGGCGCCGATATCATGGTGCATGCCTCGTGCGTGCGCAATTTCGGCATCACGGCGTTACCGGAGGGATCACAGGTCAAGCTGGTCACCACGATGGGCGCGCGCGGCATGCATGCGCAGGAGCTGATCGAGGTCGACAACAGCGTGGCGCAGCCGCCGCGACCGGCCGCAGCCCCCGCGATGCCGGGCGGCGCGCCGCGCCCCACCGACCTGCTGCACCCGGACGCCGAGCTCAGCCCCCTGGTGCCGGCCCGGGTGAAGTGGTTCGACAAGCAGAAGGGCTTCGGATTCGTTAATGTCTTCGGCTATGCCGAGGACGTCTTCGTGCACATGGAGATCGTGCGGCGCTGCGGCTTTCCCGATCTCTCCTCGGGCGAGGGCATGGCGGTGCGCACCTTCAAGGGCCCGCGCGGGTTGATGGTGGCCGAGCTCAAGCTGTGGGAGACCGCGGTGGACGAGGGCGAGCAGGCCGCGCGTCCGCCCCTGCTGCACGGGAGCGCGGAACAGACCGGCGGATGACCGGGCGGGGCGCGCCCCATTCCGATGCGACGAACCCGCATCCCGTCGGGCGGGCTGCGCGCGACCGGCGCACCGTGCTGGCCGCAGCCCTCGCGATGCTGACGCTCGCCGGTCTGCCCCTCTCCGGCGCGCAGGCCGAGGCGCCCGCCTGCAGCGCGACCCAGGTGACGGTGATGACCGCCGAGCCGGTGCGTTATGACGTCGAACTGGCGCTGACGGCCGCCGAACAGGCGCAGGGGCTGATGTTTCGCACCGAGATGGCGGTCGACGCCGGCATGCTGTTTGTGTTCGACCCGCCCCGGCCGGCGTCCTTTTGGATGCGCAACACCTTCATCTCGCTCGACATGATCTTCGTCGACGCCGCGGGGCAGGTGCTGAACGTGGCCGAGCGCACGGTGCCGTTCTCGGAGACGCCGCACCGCTCGACCGGCGACGCAAGGGCGGTGTTGGAGGTGAACGCCGGCGAGGCGGCGCGCCATGGCATCGTCCCCGGCACGCAGCTTGTGCACCCGGCCTTTGGCGAGGCGCCCGACCCGTTCCGCTGCCCCGGCTGACCCCTCCGACCCAGCGGAATCGCGGCTGGTCGCCGCGATGCTCGGTACATGGGATCCGGGGCGGCGACGGCGCCCCTGCGACACCCCCATGGCGGGCGCGATACGCGACAAGGGTCAAAACGGGGGACAACGCAGGGCTTGTCGGGCCTGGCCCGCTCGGCTAGGCGCAAGATGATCGGGGTGTGGCGCAGCCTGGTAGCGCGTCGGTTTTGGGTACCGAAGGTCGTGGGTTCGAATCCCGCCGCCCCGACCAGTGCGCTGAAAACAGTGCGCCGACAACGACCCGGATCACGGCCATCGGCATCGCTCGGACCTCGGCCCGGCTAGACGCGCGGCGTTGTGGCGACGGACGGACTGAGCCGGCCGCAGCGCCCGTTACGGCGCGCGCCGAGGGTCACCGGTCCGGGCACGCGGCACGCGCGGCCCCGGCAGGCGGATCGGGCGGTCAGGCGTAGGTCTCGTCCAGCGTGTCGTCGACATCGTCCAGACCGCTGGGATCGCGGGCCAGCGGCGCCTCGTCGGGCCAGCCTGCGCCGCCCTGGGGTGCGCCGCGCTCGCGGTAGGGCGTGCGGCCGAAGTGCGCTCGGTAGCATTTGGAAAAGTGCGAGGGCGAGGTGAAGCCGCACGCCAGCGCCACGTTGATCACGCTGAGATCGGTCTGCAGCAGCAGCCCCCGCGCCTTATCCAGCCGCATCTCCATGTAGTAGCGCTTGGGCGAGCGGTTGAGGTAGCGCCGGAACAGCCGCTCCAGCTGGCGGGTCGACATGCCGACGTTGCGCGCCAGCTCGGCCGGGCTGATCGGATCCTCCAGCGAGCGCTCCATGGTGTGGATGATCTCGACCAGCTTGGGATGGCGCACGCCGATGCGTGCGGGCACGGACAGGCGCTGTTCGTCGCTCTCGCCCCGCAGCGGCATG
>JBCCMW010000165.1:0-8798 GCA_039026175.1 Pseudomonadota bacterium | reverse complement strand
GGCGCTGCGCCCCCACGCGCGGCACCTCGCCCGCGACGCCGCGCTGAACGCGCGCTGGCTGCGCTGTGGCGGCAGCTGGTTCGCCGGCGTCAACATGCTGGGCAACGGTGCGGACGGGGCGATCCCCGCCGCCGGCGTGCCGCCGCTGGCCGGCCGGGCGATGGCGTTCGTGCGCGGCGCGCTGGGGCTGGAGGGCATCGCACTCGACACCGGGCAGCTCTCGGTCGCCTGGCCGGGCTATCCCGCCGCGCCGGCCGAGGGCGAGAGCGAGGCGGCCTTTCGCTTTCGTCGCGACCGCGACGCCGCCCATGTCGATGGGCTGGAGCGCGACGCGGCCCGGCGCCGGCGGCTGAGCGAGACGCACGCCTTCATTCTGGGCCTGCCGCTGGAGGACGGGGTCCCCCCGGGTGCTGCGCCGCTGGTGGTCTGGCGGGGCAGCCATCGGCTGATCCGCGCCGCGCTGGCCGAGCGGCTGGCGGGCCTGGATCCCACGGCCTGGTCGGGCGAGGACGTGACCGAGGCGTACCAGTCTGCGCGGCGCGCGGTGTTCGAGCGGTGCGAGCGGGTGGCGTTGTCAGCGCCGCCGGGCGGCGCCTATCTGGTGCACCGTCTGGCGGTGCATGGCGTGGCGCGCTGGCCGGCCGAGGTGCCGGCGGCGCCGCACGGTCGCCCGGTCGTGTACTTCCGGCCCGAGCCCTGGCCCGCGCCGCTGCCGGCGCGCGATTATCGCTGGTGGTTGGAGGCGCCCTGAGCGCCGGTTCGCAGCGCAGCGCAGCGCAGCGCGACGCGGCGCGGCGCGGCGCGGTCAGCGCTTGAGGCCCGCAGGCTCCACCGCCACGGGCATCACCCTGGTCTGGCGCAGGAACAGGCGCTTGCCCTGGAAGCTGGTCTCGCTCAGTCGGTCCAGAAAGCTCATGCCCAACAGACCCGTGTGCAGCCGGCCCGGATGCGCCACCGCAGCCGGCACGTCGCGCACCACGATATCGCCCAAGCGGATTTCGCTGAGCTCGATCGGTGCCACGTGGCTCCGCCCGTTGGCGGTGGAGACGGGCATGTTGAACTGCAGCGCGGTCGGATCGATGCCGACGCGGCTGACATCCTCGTAGGGCAGCACCACCATCGAGGCGCCGGTGTCCACCATCATCGACACCGTGCTGCCGTTGATCGCGACGTCGCTGCGGTAGTGGCCGTCCCAGCTCCGCTCCAGAACCTCTTCGACGCCGATGGTCGAGACGGCGACCGTGGGCATGACGTCGCCGCGCACCTGGCTGATGCTGCGGCGCAGGAGATCCTGCTCGGCATAGGCGGCGGTCAGCCCCACGGCGACGGCGCACCACACCATGCCATAGTGCACCGTGCGCCACCCGTCGCTCAGCACCAGTCGGCCGAGACTGGCGAACACCAGGCCCACAGCCAGCACGCCCAGATAGATGAGACGCATCAGCGCGTCGTAATCCTCGGGCCCGTTGCCGTTGGGCGGTTCCGTGATGAACAGCGCGACGGCGATCACGGCGACCACGAAGACCGGCCAGTAGATCATCGACGGCGCACGCTGGTTCTCACGCTTCCTGCCCATGCCCACTCCGGCCGTTCGAAATCGCAATCCGGAGGACGCTAGCACGATCCTCTCAGGCCGCGCACCTTGCGCGTGAATTGCGGCAAGGTCTGGGCGCCGCAGCGGCGCGCCTGGGCCAATCCGCGCAAATGCCCCGCCGTTCGTATGCGTAATCGTGAAGTGTTATCAATTGTTTAGCTATATGGTCGGGAACTGGCCAGTACCGACGGACCAGGCTGTGGGATGCCCTGCCACCCGCTGGATTACCCACCCTGTGGACGCGCCTGTCACCCGGTGGGCGACCGGCCGCTTGGGCGCTGCGTCACGCCTCGCGGCGGCGGCGGGCCGAGGCGCCACCGCGGCGGGTGCGGGGCACCGCTTCGCGGCTCGGCAGGCTCTCCATCACGGTACGGCGCTCGGCAGGGGTCAGCCGCGACCAGCTCGCGATCTCGTTGCCTGTCCGCGCACAGCCGACGCAGAGGCCCGTCTCGGGGTGCAGCATGCAGAGCTGGACACAGGGGCTCTCGATGCCCGAGGCGGCGATGCGCGCGCGGCGCACGGCCGCCATGCGCTCGGCCCGTTCGGGATCGCGCGCGGCATCGGCGGCCGGGTCGGTCTCGCCGGCGCTCGCATGCGTGGCGGGCGCGGTCTCTTTCGGGCTGCTCTCACCGGCCATGCTGGCTTTCAACGCTGGGCCGCCAAGACCGACAGCCGGTCCAGCGCGCCCTGCAGAATGAACGCGGCGGCGAGTTTGTCGATGACCTCGGCGCGACGCTTGCGCGACGAATTCGCCGCGATCAGTGCTTTTTCCACCGCCACGGTCGAAAGGCGTTCGTCCCAGAACGCCACCGGCGGCGCGCCGCGACCGGCCATGTTGCGCGCAAAGGCGCGGGTCGCCTGGCAGCGCGCGCCCTCGCTGCCGTCCATGTTGCGCGGCAGGCCCAGCACCAACCCCGCGATGCTACGCTCGGCGAACAGCCGCTCCAGCGCCGCGGCATCCTCGCCGAACTTGCGCCGCCGTAGCGTGGTCAGCGGTGTGGCAGTCAGGCGCAGCCCGTCCGACACCGCGATCCCGATCGTCTTGGTCCCGAGATCGAGCCCGATCAGTGGCCCAGACAGCGCGGCGAGGGCTGCGACGTCGTCGTGCACGCTGCCGCGGCCCGGTGCGGCTGGCGGTGCGGCTGGCGGCGCGGTGGGCGGCGCTGGCCCGCCGGCCTCGCGCGCCGACGCGTCGGGATCGGGTGGGGTGGCGGCCATGCGCGTCAATCGACGGGGACGCCGTTGACCAGCGCCTGCTCGCGCACGAACGCCGCATCGCCGCCTGTCAGCGCCTCCTGGCTCAGTACATAGAGCGCCGCGGCCTCGTCGCGCCGGTCCAGCCGGGCCAGGGCGCGCACCGCGGTGGCCCAGTCGTCGGCGCTGCCGCCCTCGGCGCGCAGCCGCTCGGCCAGCGCGTCGGTGCGCGCCTCCATGAACGCGCGCTGCTCCTCGGGCGCCATCTGCATCACGCTGGCGGCGGTGTCGGGATCCAGTCCCGCGGGCGGCGCGCCAACCACCGACCCCGCACCGAGTACCCTGCCTGCCCGGTCGATGCCCGCCATAGCGGTGCCGCGGAGCTCGTCCTCGGCCCGGGCGATCAGCTCGCGCAGCACCGGCAGATAGGGCGAATCGGGCCTGCTCTCGCCTTCCAGACGCCGCCAGAGGCTGAGCGCCTGTTCGGTCTGGCCCAGCTGCGCCAGCGCGACGCCGGCATAATAGCGCGCGATGGTCGAGCCCGGGTCGCGCTGCAGCGCGGCGGCCAGCGCCGCCTCGGCCTCGTCCGACACATAGCCGTCGGCGGCCAGGATCATCGCCTCGGCCTTGGCGACATAGTGCTCGGGATCGGCGTCCGCCCCCTCCAGCGCGATCAGACGGTCGTACACCGGCCAGGCTTCGGAAAAGCGGCCCTGATTGAACAGCACGCGGGCCAGCAGGCGGTGGCCCTCCGGATCGTCGGGCCGCTCGGCCATCACCTGCTCGAGCTGTTGGACCAGGGCGACGACCTCGGGATCGCCCGCGGGCCGGCGTGGGCCGGTGGCGCGGTTGGCCAACGCGGCAAACTCGGCCTCGGCCTGGCCCAGCCGCTGGGCCCGCGCCTCGGCCAGCAGATCGCGCCCGGCCAGCGGATAGTTGCGCTCGCCCGGATCGCCGACGCCGACATAGACCAGCGTGCCGATCAGCGGCACGGCGACCAGGGCCGCGATGGTCACGATGCGGGTCGCCTCGGCCGGGCCGACGCGCCGGCCTGCCTCCTGCTCGGCCCGCTTGGCCGCGGCGATCAGCCGGCGCGCAATCTCGGCCCGGGTCGCCTCGGCCTCGGCGGGCGAGATCACACCGCGCTCCCGGTCGCGCTCGATCTCGGCCAACTGGTCGCGATAGAGCGCGGCGTCCGAACTGTCGGTGCGATCGGCGCCCGCCTTGGACGCACCCACCATCCCGCGCAGCAGCGGCCGCACCATCAGCACGGCGGCCACGGTGGTGATCAGGCTGACGGCGAGCAGAAAACCCAACATCCTGCCGAAGTAGCGGGCACGAACCGGGGCCGCAAGGAGGTGCGCCCGGCAGCGACGAGTGTCCCGGTGTCGCCCCGGCGTCACCCCGGGCTCACCTGGGTGTCGCCCTTCGGCGCCCATACGGCGGTTTCATGCTGAGATTGGCGTCACTTTGCGCTACGCCCGTGGCAGCGAAGCATCCGCCCGCGCGAGGTCGCCGATGAAGCCGTATTCCGTGTTCGCCGTCGCCCGCGAGGCACTGCGCTACCACGAGGGGTGGGAGCGTGCCTGGGCCGATCCCGAGCCCAAGCGCCACTACAAGGTGATCATCGTCGGCGCCGGAGGCCACGGCCTGGCGACCGCCTACTACCTGGCCAAGGAGCACGGCATCCGCGATGTCGCGGTGCTGGAGAAAGGGTGGCTCGGCGGCGGCAACACCGGGCGCAACACCACGATCATCCGCTCGAACTATCTGCAGCCGCCGTCCTCGGCGATCTACGAGCTGTCGCGCACGCTGTACGAGGACCTGAGCCAGCAGCTCAACTTCAACATCATGTTCAGCCCCCGCGGCGTGCTGATGCTGGCGCAGACCGAGCATGAGCTGCGCGCCTGGCAGCGCACCGCCCACGCCAACCGCGCCGCGGGGATCGAGAGCGAGATGGTCGCGCCGCGGCGCATCCGCGAGATCGTGCCGATCATCAATACCGAGGGCCCGCGCTATCCGGTGCTGGGCGGGCTGTGGCAGGCCCGGGGCGGCACGGCGCGCCACGACGCGGTGGCTTGGGGCTATGCCCGCGCGGCCTCGTCCATGGGCGTCGACATCGTGCAGAAGTGCGAGGTCCAGGGCATCGACGTCTCGAACGGCAAGGTCATGGGCGTGCAGACCAGCCGCGGCCCGATCACGTGCGAGAAGCTCTGCATCGTGGTTGCCGGCCATTCCGGCGTGCTGGCCGACATGGCGGGCTTTCGCCTACCGGTCGAAAGCGTTGCCCTGCAGGCGCTGGTGTCCGAGCCGATCAAGCCGGTGCTGGACTGCGTGGTGATGGCCAACACCGTGCACGGCTACATGAGCCAGTCCGACAAGGGCGAGCTGGTGATCGGCGGCGGCGCGGACGGGTTCAACAACTACACCCAGCGCGGGTCGTTCCAGCATGTCGAGGAGACGGTGCGCGCGCTCTGCGAGACCTTCCCGGTGATCTCGCGGCTCAAGATGCTGCGCCAGTGGGGCGGGATCGTCGACATGACGGGCGATCGTTCGCCGATCATCTCGCGCACCCCGGTCGAGGGCGTGTTCATCAACTGCGGCTGGGGCACCGGCGGGTTCAAGGCGATCCCGGGCTCGGGCTTCGCGACCGCCGGGCTGCTGGCGCGGGGCGAGGACCGGGTGGCGGGGCCCTTCTCGCTGGACCGCTTCGCCGAGGGCCGGATGATCGACGAAAGCGTCGCCGCCGCCGTCGCCCACTGAGCCTCGGGCACCCTCCCGCCGCCGTTCGCGGCCCCCCGTTCACCCGCCAAGCCTGGGTTGCTGGGGCGCCGCGCGACGGTGCGGGATGTCAGCGGCGCCGGGCGCGCCGGATGGCGACCACCAGCACGCCGACCAGCGCAAGCGCCGCGGCGATGACCGCGAGCGACGCGCCGCCACCATCGCCCGCGATGGGCCCGGTGCCGAAGGTCTCGAGCAGGGCAGGGTCGGCTGCCCCCAGCGGCGCCTCGCCCCCGGCCTGGTCCGCCGCCTCTGTCGTCTCGGTCTCGGCCATCGCTGCCTCGCCTGTCGCCTGCCCCTGCAAGATCGGCGCATGTCGGCGGGACGCAAGACCCCGCGCGCCCGGTCCCCGCCGCCGCGCCATGCCCGGCGATGCGATGCGGCGTCAGGCGATCCGGGACGACGGGATGTGGGGCGGCGCGATCCGGAACGGCGCGATCTGGGGCGGTCCTATCCGGAACGACGCGATCCGGAACGACGCGATAAGGATGGCGCGATGAGGGGCGACGCGATGAGGGACGACGCGATGAGGGACGACGCGATGAGGGGCGACGCGATGAGGGGCGACGCGATGAGGGACGGTGCGATGAGGGGCGACGCGATGTGGGGCGGCGCCATTAGGGACGGCGCGATGGGGCGCGGCGCAGTGCCAGGCGAGGGGATAGGGGGCGGCCGTCAGTCGCCGCCACCGCCGCCGTCGCCGCCGCCGTCGCCCCAGTCCCAGAACCCATCGCCGCCGTCCTCGCCCCGCCCATCGCGCGCGGCCCGGCCATAGAGCAGCACGGCGCCCACCAGCACGACGGCGCCCAGCACCAGCACAGCGGTCGCCGGGTCGATGGCGGCGTCGCTCACGGTCTCGACCCCCGGCAGCCGGTCGCTCGCGCCGCCCCCCGGCGCCTGCTTGAATTCAGCCATCCTCAGATCCCCCAAATCCCACAGCGGGCGGCACGGCGACGGGGCGCCGAGCCCGCTCGACCCCAACCTCGGTCGTTCGTCCTGCGGCCGTTGCGCCGCAGCCTGGTATCAATCGCCGCCGCCACCCCCGTCGCCGCCGCCGTCGCTATCGCTGTCCCACCAGGACCCGCGCGACCCGCCGTCGGTATGGTAGCCGACATGCGCGCCGCCGCCCGAGCGGCGCCGTCCGCCAAGCGCCCTGCCGATCAGGCTCAGTGCCAATCCGATGACCAGCGCGATCAGCACGATCAAGACGATATCCATCGATCCTCTCCTCACTTTCCCCGCGGGCGAGGCTAGCACAACGCGAACGATCGGTCAGCGACCTGCAAGCGCGGTCGCAAGCGGGCGATCAAGCGGCGCATCCCGCCGCGATGACCGTCGGGGCCGGCCTTACCCGGAAAGGACTGTCGAGCAGGGAGTCCCGCCGATGCTGATGATCATGTGCCCCTATTGCGGGGTCCTGTGCGCTGAGACCGAGCTGATGCCCGGCGGCCAGGCCCATCTCAAGCGCATGGGCCCGGGGAGCAGCGACGATGCCTTCGCCGACTACCTGTTCACCCGCCGCAATCCCAAGGGCGTGCACTTCGAGCGCTGGCGCCACGTCTATGGCTGCGGCAAGTGGTTCCACGTCGCCCGCTGCACGCTGACGCTGGAGGTGTTGGCGACCTATCGTGCCGACGTGGTCGGCATTCCCGATGACGTGATCGCGGCGGTACAGGCGCGCCGCCCAGACTGGCGTCCCGAACTCTGGCGCTGACGACTGGCGCCGACCCCTGGCGCCAACGACAGGCGCCGACGCCAGGCACCGACGCCTGGCACCGCGGACTGGAACCGACCCCTTGCGCTGACCCCTTGGCGCCCGAGAGCCCGACGCCGGCGAGGCTGGCGCCCCGACACCTGGCGCCCGGATGCCCGGCGCCGACGACCGAGACCCTGACAGCGGAGCGCGATGCGATGGCCCATCGTCTGTCCCACGGCGGCCGGCTGATCGACCGGACCCAGCCCCGCGGCTTTACCTTCGACGGCGTGGCGCTGACAGGCTATGCCGGCGACACGCTGGCCGCCGCCCTGTTGGCCAACGACCGGGTGATGGTCGGCCGGTCCTTCAAGTACCACCGCCCGCGCGGGATCCTGGCCGCCGGCGCCGAGGAGCCGAACGCCCTGCTGGGGATCGGCGCGGGTGGGCCGGCCGGCGTGCGCTTCGAGCCCAACCAGCGCGCCACGGCCGTCGAGCTGGCCGAGGGCATGGCCGCGATCAGCCAGAACCGCTGGCCGAGCCTGGCCTTCGACGTGGGCGCCATCAACGCCGCGGTGGCCGAGGTCGCGCCGGTGTTCTCGGCCGGGTTCTACTACAAGACGTTCCTGCAGCCGCGCGCGGCCTGGAAGCACGTTTTCGAGCCGGCCATCCGGCAGGCCGCGGGCCTGGGCCGGGCGCCCGAAAAGGCCGACGAGGACCGCTACGAGCATTTCCACGCCTTTACCGACGTGCTGGTCGTGGGCGGCGGGATCGCGGGCCTGCGCGCCGCGCGTGCGGCGGCCGAGGCAGGGGCCGAGGTGCTGCTGGTCGAGCAGACGCCCCACTGGGGCGGCCGCGCGCTGGCCGAGGACGACACCACCGTCGACGGCCTGCCCATCGCCGACTGGGCGGCGCGCGAGGCCGCGGCCCTGGCCGCCATGCCGGGCGTGCACCTGCGCAGCCGCACCATGGCCGCCGGGCTTTACGATCACGGCTGGGCGCTGCTTTACGAGCGCTCTGCCGACCATCTGACGGGCGCCGCCGACGGGCCGCGCCACCGGCTCTGGAAAGTCCGCGCCAAACAGATCGTCATCGCCACCGGCGCGATCGAACGGCCGCTGACCTTTGCCTGCAACGACCGCCCGGGCGTGATGCTGGCGGGGGCGGTGCGTGAGTACCTGCGCCTCTTCGCCGTCTGCCCCGGCCGCCGGGCGGTGGTGGTGGCCAACAACGACGATGCCTACCGCACCGCGCTGGCGCTGGCCGACGCGGGCGCCGAGGTCCGCGCCGTCATCGACACCCGGCCCCGCGCGACCGGCGTGCTGCCCGACCGGGTGCGCGCCCGCGGCATCCCGGTGTGGGAGGGGCACGCCATCGCCATGGTCGAGGGCGTGCAGCGGGTCGAGCGCGTGCGCTTCGGCCGGGTCAGCCGCCACGGGCTGATCGGCGAGACGCGGCGGCTGGGCTGCGACCTGGTCGCGATGTCGGGCGGCTGGTCGCCGGTCGTCCACCTCTACAGCCACTGCGGCGGCAAGC
>JBCCMW010000164.1:0-8850 GCA_039026175.1 Pseudomonadota bacterium | reverse complement strand
TGCAGCGCGGCCTCCAACGCTGCCACGCGCGCTACCAGCCCCGGGGCCAGGCGCGCTGCCGGGCGCGAGGCTCGCCCCATGGCGTTCGCCGCTCAGCGTGCGCCGTGGAAAAAGGCGTAGATCGCCTCGGCCATGCTGTCCGAGATGCCCTCGACCGCCTTCAAGTCCGCCAGCCCCGCCCGGCTGACCGCCTTGGCCGAGCCGAAGCGCGCCAGCAGCGCGCGTTTGCGCGCGGGCCCGAACCCCGGCCCCTCGTCCAGCGCGGTCACGGTCTGCGCCTTGGCCCGCTTCTGGCGGTGGGCGCCGATGGCGAAGCGGTGCGCCTCGTCGCGCAGGCGCTGCACGAAGTACAGCGCGGGCGAGCGGAAGGGCAGCGCGAACCGCCGCCCGCCCGGGGCGTAGAATGCCTCCTTGCCCGCGTCGCGCTCCTCGCCCTTGGCCACGCCGAACAGCGCCAGGTCCTCGACGCCCAACTCGGCCAGCACCTCGGCCGCGGCCGAGACCTGGCCCCGGCCGCCGTCGATCAGCACCAGGTCGGGCCACTGGCCCTGGCTGCGGTCGGGGTCCTCCTTGACCAGCCGCTTGAAGCGCCGGGTCAGCACCTCGCGCATCATGCCGAAATCGTCGCCGGCCGCGGTCTCGTCCGACTTGATGTTGAACTTGCGGTACTGGTTCTTCAGCAGCCCCTCGGGCCCGGCCACGATCATCGCGCCCACGGCGTTGGTGCCCATGATGTGGCTGTTGTCGTAGACCTCGATCCGCGCCGGCGGCTCGCCCAGGTCCAGCGCATCGGCCAGCTCGACCAGGTTCTTGGCCTGGCTCGCCGTCTCGGCCATCTTGCGCGCCAGCGCCTCGCGCGCGTTCTGCGCCGCATGGTCGACCAGGTCGCGCTTTTCGCCCCGGCGCGGCACGGCGACGGCGACGCGCCGCCCGGCCAGCGCGCGCATCGCGGCGGCCAGCATGTCGGCGTCGTCGGGGTGGTGGCTCAGTAGCACCATCCGCGGCGGCGGCCGCTCGCGCGAGTAGAACTGCGCGACGAAGCCCGCGATCAGCTCGCCGTCCTCCATCTCGGCCTGGGTGCGGGGGAAGTAGGCATGGTTCCCCCAGTTCTGGTTCGAGCGGAAGAAGAACACCTGCACACAGGCCTGCCCGCCCTCGCGGTGCAGCGCGAAGACGTCGGCCTCGGCCGTGCGGCTGGGGTTGATGCTCTGCTGGCCGCGCACGTGGGCCATGGCGCGCAGCCGGTCGCGGTAGATCGCGGCGCGCTCGAAATCCATGTCGGCCGCGGCCTCGTGCATGCGCTCGGCCAACTCCTCCTGCACCCGGGTCGAGCGGCCCTCCAGGAACCGGATCGCGTCGTCGACCAGGTTGGCGTAGTCGGCCTCGCTGATCTCGCCGGTGCAGGGGCCGGAACAGCGCTTGATCTGGAACAGCAGGCAGGGGCGGGTCCGGCTCTCGAACACGCTGTCCGAGCAGGTGCGCAAGAGGAACGCCTTCTCCATCTGGTTGATCGTCCGGCCCACCGCGCCGGCCGAGGCGAAGGGCCCGAAGAACCGCCCCTTCTCGCGCTGCGCCCCGCGGTGTTTGCGGAGCAGCGGGAACGGGCCGTCCTCGATCAGGATGTGAGGGAACGACTTGTCGTCGCGCAGCAGCACGTTGTAGCGGGGCTTGAGCTGCTTGATGAGGTTGCTCTCCAGCAGCAGCGCCTCGGTCTCGGTCTCGGTGGTGATGAACTCCATCGCCGCCGTGTCGGCGATCATCCGGGTGATGCGGCTGTTGTGGTCGCCCTTGTTGGCGTAGCTGGCGACGCGCTTTTTCAGCGAACGGGCCTTGCCGACGTACAGCACCTCGGACCGCGCGCTCAGCATGCGATAGACGCCCGGCCGGTCGTCCAGGCGCTTGAGGTAGCGGCGGATCACCGCCGGGCCGCTCGCCGGCGGTGCTGCGGCCGTCGGAGACGACAGATCAGCCATCCGCGCCCCGATGGCCGGCCGCTGCCAAGCGCCGCCCGACACGCCCCACGACGCCGCTGCGACGCCTGTGGATAACCGTGTGCACATCGTTGCCCGGGGGACTATCGCAGCGCACCGATAAGGTCGTCACAGACCCGCCACAATTATGCAAAGATCCGCACAGAAGCCTGATTTTATTGACGTTCATCAGCTTTGTACCCGACTTGATCGCGCCTTATTGTGCTGCACTGCACCATCGCGCCGGGCGCGGGCTCCTTTGGACAACTCGCACCGGCACGGTGCAGATGGGTCTCTATTCGCCATTTTCCCCGATGTCGGGCGTCTGCCAAGCCAGATGCTGGCCGCCGTCGATGGCCAGCATTTGGCCGGTGAAGGCCTTGCACGCCAAAATGAAGTCCAACGCCATGACGATATCGTCGGGATCGGCGCCGCGCTTCAGCACGCAGCCGGCGCGCTGCTTGGCAAAATGCGCATCGCTCTGGCGCACGCCCTGCAGCGTGGGGACCCGGCCCGATGGCACAGACCCGGATCCCCGGGGCCAACGCCTGTGCCGCGGTTCGGGTAAAGGTCCAGAGCGCGGCCTTGGCCAGCGTGTAGCTGGAAAAGAAGGGCGTAGGCTTCCACACGCGCTGGTCCAGCATGTTGACGATCACCGCCTGGGCCACCGGTTCACCGCCCGCATCCAGCATCGGCCGCGGCGCCTGTGCGGCAAAGGCCTGGGCCAGCCGCACCGGAGCGCGCAGGTTCGAACCCTGCGCGCGGTCCCAGCTTGCGTCGTCCATGCTGGCCAGCGTCTCGGGCTCGAAGATCGAGGCGTTGTTGACCAACAGCGTGAGCGGCCCGCCCAGCGCCGAGGCGGCACGGGGCACCAGCGTGCCGACCGCGTCGGGGTCCAGCAGGTCGGCCCCCAGGGTCGCGGCCCGCACGCCCCGGGCGCGCGCGTCGGCGGCCGTGGCCTCGGCCTCGGCGGCCGAGCGGGCATAGTGCACCGCGACGTCCCAACCCTCGGCGGCCAGGTGCAGCGCCATGGCCCGCCCCAGCCGCACGCCCGCACCCGTGACCAGCGCCCGCCGCCCCGCGGCAAAGCGCAGCGCGACCGCCGGCGACCCTTGGGTCGCAGCGCCCTGCCCTGCCGCCGTTGCGCTGTTGCTCGCCATCCTTCACTCCCCAACGGTCGTGCCGGCCAGCGGGGGCCGGCCGGGGTGGACGGGGCAGATAGCGGGCGCCGCCGTCACGGCGAGCGCCGCACCAGCATCCCGCCCCACCGTTACGCCCCGCCGGCCGGCCCCACCGTCATGCCCGCCGGCCCGCCCACGCCTGGCGCACGCGAAGCGATCAGGGCGTCCGCTGGTCGCAGGGACAATACTCGGAGCTTGCGTGGAACCGTCCGCAGGCGGGGCACTCGATCAGATCCTCCACCGGCTCGGGCATCGCGCGGCCGCGCCGGTCGGGACTCACCCGCCCACGCCAGCGGCGCGGCATGCGCGGCCGGCGCACGGTGCTGAGCCGCCCGATGAAGAACACCGCCGCGATCAGCAGCACCGTCATCAACACCTTGGTCAACATCGCCGTCCGTCCGCCTGTCTCGACCGCTACGCCCCGATAGCCGTGCCGGTACACCCAGCCGACCCACCGTGCCGACCCACCGCGCCGACCGGGCCCGCGCGGCCCCTGGGCTGCCCCTGGGCCGCGCCTTGGGCTGCCTCTGGGCCGCCTGCGCGTGGCCGTATCGGTCGGTCATGCTTATGTGTATGCTCTCACAGCCCCGATTGCAGCCCGAGTGCGGCGCATGAACGTCATGGACCCCGAAGAGATCCTGCGCACGGAGCTCGCCGCGCTCCGCGAGGAGCACCGACGCCTGGACGTAGAGATCACCGAGCTGGCCGAAAGCCCGCTGGCCGACCAGCTTGCGCTGCGGCGGATGAAGAAGGAAAAGCTGGCGCTCAAGGACCGGATCGTCCGGATCGAAGACCAGCTCTACCCCGATATCATCGCCTGAGGGCCCGGCCCCGGCGCAACTGCGAGCGGCCAGCCCATGAACGACACGGCGTCCCCCGGCCCCGGCAGCGCGGGCGAGAGCCCCCTGGTCGGCATCGTGATGGGTAGCCAGTCGGACTGGCCGACCATGCGCGCCGCCGCCGCGATCCTGGAGACGCTGGCGGTGCCGCACGAGGCGCGCATCGTCTCGGCCCACCGCACGCCCGACCGGCTGTTCTCGTATGCCGAGAGCGCGGCCGCGCGCGGCCTGGTCGCCATCGTCGCTGGCGCGGGCGGGGCGGCGCACCTGCCGGGCATGCTGGCGTCCAAGACCCCGGTGCCGGTTCTGGGCGTACCGGTTCAGAGCCGCGCGCTGCAGGGTCTGGACAGCCTGCTGTCGATCGTGCAGATGCCCAAGGGGATCCCCGTCGCCACCTTCGCGATCGGCGAGGCGGGGGCGGCCAACGCAGCGCTGTTCGCCGCCGCGATGATCGCGACGGGCGACGCTGCGCTGGCCGCACGGCTGAACGACTGGCGCGCCGCCCAGTCCGATGCCGTGGCCGAGATCCCGGTCGGGACGCCGGCCGGGGCGGACGGGTGAGCGACAGCCCCCTGGCGCCCGGCGCCACCGTCGGGATCCTGGGCGGCGGACAACTCGGCCGCATGCTGGCCATCGCCTGCGCCCGGCTCGGCCTGCACGCCCATATCTACGAGCCGGGGGGCGAGCGCCCGCCCCCGGCGGCCGAGGTGGCGCGCCACTGGACCGATGCAGCCTATGGCGATGACGCGGCGCTGGACGCCTTTGCCGCGGCCTGCGACGTGGTCACGCTGGAGTTCGAGAACATCCCCGTCGCCACGGTCGAGCGGCTGGCCCGCCGCGTGCCCGTCCGCCCCGGCGCGCGCGCGCTGGCCGTCGCCCAGGACCGCGCGGCCGAGAAGACCTTCATCGCCGAGACGGGGCTGAGCCCCGCGCCCTGGGCCGCGGTCGACGGGCCGGGCGACATCGCCGCCGCCCTGGCCGCGACCGGCACGCCCGCGATCCTCAAGACCCGGCGGCTGGGATACGACGGCAAGGGCCAGGCCCGGATCGCCGACGCGGCGGGGGCCGAGGCCGCCTGGGCCGCCATCGGCGCCGAGCCCGCGGTGCTGGAGGCGACGATCCCGTTCACGGCCGAGCTGTCGGTCATCGTCGCCCGCGGCGCGGACGGCACGGTCGCGGCCTTCGACCCCGGCCGAAACGAGCACGAGCACGGCATCCTGCGCCGCACCACCGTGCCCGCCGGCCTGACGGCGCGGGTGCTGCAGGATGCGGTGCTGGCGGCCGGGCGGCTGGCCACCGCGCTGGACTACGTGGGGGTGATGGGCGTGGAGTTGTTCGTGGCGCCCGGCGGGCGGCTCATCGTCAACGAGATCGCGCCGCGCGTGCACAACACCGGCCATTGGACGATCGAGGCCTGCGCGACGGACCAGTTCGCCCAGCATATCCGCGCGGTCGCCGGCTGGCCGCTGGCCGACGCGCGGCGTCACGCCGATGCGGTGATGACCAACCTGCTGGGCGACGAGATCGACGCGCTGGCCGCCCACGCCGCCGAACCGGGCGTGGCCATCCACCACTATGGCAAGGGCGCCGCCCGCCCCGGTCGCAAGATGGGGCACATCACCCGCCTTGCGCCGCTGTCGGGCTGAGCCGCCGCTGCGGGCGCGCCTGTGCCTCAGGCCTCGGCCGGCGGCGCAGTACGGCCCACGCCGGGCAGCACGCAGCTCGACCGGCGCGCGCCCGCCGCTGCATCCCCGCCGCCCCCGCCGCCGCCACCGCCACCGCGGGCCGAGCGGGGGGCGCGGATGATCGACAGGGCGGCGGATGCCGGGGCCAGCATGGCACGGGCCAGCGGGTTCTTCTGTACCGCGCCCTTGACCCGCTCGAACTGCATCACGTTGTCGATGCGCCGGTCCAGAAAGGCCCAGGTCGCCTCGCTGTCGTCGCTCTCGTCGCCCAGCCAGTAGAGCAGGGTCGAGGAGTAGACGCCGCTCAGGATCGCGCGCTTGGTGTACCAGTTGTAGTCCTCGGCCGTGTCGCCGGCCGCGGTCCAGATGATGTCGGCCGTCTGCCAGATCGCACGCGCGCTGTCGGCGGCATAGACCGGCAGCGACAGCAGCGTGGCGCCGCGGCGCACGGCCTCGCGCTCCTCGGCCACCAGTTCGATCCGGCGGCGCACGCCGTGGGTTACCCGCTCGCGCACCTTCATGGCGGCCATCTCGTCGCCGGCCAGCTCCGCCCGCAGCGCCTCGTCCATCTGATCGTGGAAGGCCAACGCCATGTCGACCGGGCCGCGTGGAAACGCCATCGCCGCGGTCTGCGCGTCGATCCCGGCATCCTCGCACGCACGATCCAGCGTCTCGCGCGACCAGCCGTCGAACACGACGTTGGGCAGCGCGGCCTCCAGCAGCGCGCGGCGCGCCGCGGCGATCGGGTCGGTCGTGTCGGTCATGGCATCCCCCGGAATTCACGCGATAATCGCGCCGCCCCCGCCGGCCCCTGCGGTGGACAGCGCGCCGACCCGGGGGTATATAGCGCGCTCACTTCGATTGCAGCGGCAGAGAGGAAGAGGCCTAGGTGCAGGTTCTGGTTCGCGATAATAATGTCGATCAGGCGCTACGCGCGCTCAAGAAGAAGATGCAGCGCGAGGGCGTGTTCCGCGAGATGAAGCTCCGGCAGCACTATGAGAAGCCTTCCGAGAAGCGGGCGCGCGAGCGGGCGGAGGCGATCCGCCGGGCACGCAAGCTGGCCCGCAAGAAGGCTCAGCGCGAAGGCCTGCTCTGAGATCGACGCCGCGCGCGACGCCCAGGCCTGCCCAACGGTCGCGTGCCGACCGGCCCCGCGGCGGTGGCGCTGCGCCACGGGCGACCGGCCTCCGTTTCCACGACATGCCGATATGCCGAACACCCCGGCCCTGTGCAGCGGCCGGGGTGTCGTCTGTGGCGGGGACCGATGACAGAGACTGGCACGCCGACGGTTTTGCTGCCGCACGCCCGCCCGCCCACGGGCCTGCGCCTCTATGCCATCGGCGACGTGCACGGCGAGATCGCCGAGGCGCACCGTATCCGCACGCTGCTGGACGCAGACCGCCGCGACCGTCCCACCCAGAACTGGCGCGAGATCTGGCTGGGCGATCTGATCGACCGGGGCCCCGACAGCGCCGGCGTCGTCGCCCTGCTGGCCGACGACGACGATGATCGCCGCCAGTGCGTGCTGGGCAACCACGACGAGTTCCTGCTGCGGTTCCTGACCGCCGGCGGCTACGAGACGATGTCGGTCTGGTTCGCGAACGGCGGCCTTGCGGCCTGCCAGTCGTGGGGCGTGGATGCGCGCGCGATGTGGCTGGAGCGCCATGCGGCCGAGCCGATCCGCCAGGCGCTGATCGACGCGATCCCGCAGGCGCACGTCGCCTATCTGGCCAGGCTGCCGCGCCAGATCCGCTTTGGCGACTTCGGCTTCGCCCACGCCGGGGTGCGGCCGGGCCGGCCCTGGGCGGCGCAGATGCCCGACGATCTGATCTGGATCCGCGCGCCCTTTCTGAACCATCCAGGCCCGCACGAGGTGGTGGTGGTGCACGGCCACACGCCCACGCCCGAGGTCGACGTGACCCCGGCCCGGATCGGCATCGACACCGGCGCCGGCAAGGGCGGGCGGATGTCGGCCATCGTGATCGAGGACGATGTCGTGGCCGAGATCACCGCTTCGGGGCGGCGGCCGCTTACTGTTCACCCGCCGCGCTGAGACCGAGGGCATCCAGCCAGTCGAGCACAGCCTCGACACTGCCATGGCGCTGGAAGTCGGCGTG
The DNA here is from genome assembly GCA_039026175.1 of Pseudomonadota bacterium. Classification (GTDB taxonomy): domain Bacteria; phylum Pseudomonadota; class Alphaproteobacteria; order Rhodobacterales; family Rhodobacteraceae; genus Thermohalobaculum. The sequence goes on along the minus strand of JBCCMW010000164.1, from coordinate 1,058 downwards.
GCCCGCAGCGGCGAGGCGGACATAGCGCGTGGGCGCGGTCATCGCCCGGTTCAGCCGCAACGCCTCGGCCTCGGGCACCACGGTATCGCGCCCTGCGCCGACCACCAGCACGGGCGCCCGGATCGCGGGGGCGGCGGCCGCGCTCTCCCAGCGCTCGTCCCACATGATCAGGCAAGCGGGCAGCCACGGGTAGTGGTGCTCGACCACCGTACAGAGCGAGGCGAAGGGAACCGCCAGCACCACAGCGTCGGCCGGCGCGCGGACGGCAAGCTGAACCGCCACCGCGGCGCCCAACGACACGCCGTGCAGCACGATCGGGCGCTGCCCGGGCGCCAGGGTGTCCAGCGCCGCATAGACTGCGGCCGCGTCCTCCATAATCCGCGCCTGCGACGGGCCGCCCGGGGCCCCACCGGCGCCGCGGTAGTTCATGATCACCACGCCGTAGCCGCGCATCGCATAGGGCGCCATCGTCCGCGCCGCGCCCGGCGTGAAACCGCCGTTGCCGGTGAAGTGCAGGATCACAGGGCGCGGGCCGACGGGCGGCGAGACCCAGACCCCGATGGGCGTCCCGTCGGCCGACGGCACCTGGGCATAGCGGATGCGCGGCATGCCGTCCGGCGCGGCCGCGTCGAACCCGGTGGCGAGCGGGTAGATCAGCGACCGCCGCTCGACCAGCATCGCCCCGACCGCGATGGCCCAGAGCAGCCCACCGCCCAGGACCAGCCACAGCACCCCCCGGCCCAGCATGGTTAAGGCTCTGCGCATCGGTGCCCCGCTAGACTGCGGCCGCCCCGACACCTCGGGGCGAAAGGAGGTGATGTAACTGGATGAACGAGAACACCGTCTTGCGATGGTGCTGATCGGCCTTGCCGGCCTGGCCATCGCCCTTGCCGAGCTGTTGAGCGGGTAACCCGGTCAACAGCAGGGCCCCGCGAGCAGCAACTCGCGGGGCCCACTGATGTACCTGGAGAACATCAACACCGTGCCGAGATTATGCGCCCGATCCCTTACCGGATCAAGAACCGGGCAGCGCAGACGGTCAGTCCATCGCCTTGACG
>JBCCMW010000163.1:0-8876 GCA_039026175.1 Pseudomonadota bacterium | reverse complement strand
TCGTCATAAAGCCCCCTCGGGGCTTCTCTCAGCCCACCCTGCCCCTTCCCCTTCCGCGGCCCTGCCGAACCCCAAGCAGCGCCGCGGAAGGGGAAGGGGCAGGGTGGGCTGAGAGAAGCCCCGAGGGGGCTTTATGACGAGCGTGTTGCGGGTGCCGGGCCGCGTCAAGGACGAGCGGGCGGTGCCCGTCGCCTGCGGCGATCCTTGACCCGGCCCGGCACCCGCGCATCGCGCGGCTGGGGCTGCTGGGTTTGGTCGTGCGGTTGCGGGGTGGACGTTGTGGGTCGACGGCGTGGGGAGGGTGTCTTGGGGTGGCGACCTAGTCCTCGGCGATGTCTTCGGCCCAGAGGTCGGGCTTTTCGGTCATGAAGCGGTGCATCAGCGCGATGCAGTCTGGGTCCTCGGCCACGATGACCTCGACCCCGCGGCTGCGCAAAAACGCCTCGTTGCCGCCGAACGTGGTGACGTCGGCGATCACCACCCGCGGGATCGCGAACTGCACGATCGTGCCCGAGCACATCATGCAGGGGCTGAGCGAGGTGTAGAGCGTCGTGTCGCGGTAGGTGCGCTGACGACCGGCTTTGCGCAGCGCGTCCATCTCGCCGTGGGCGATGGGGTCGCCCTGCTGGACCCGCTGGTTGCGCCCGCGCGAGACCTCGACCGCGCCCCGCGCCAGCACCGAGCCGATGGGGCAGCCGCCCTCCTCGAACCCTGCCAGCGCCTCCTGGTAGGCGATGCGCAGAAAGCGGCGGTCGATATCGGTCAGCATGGGACAGGTCCTCTCCTAGCCGCAGGTGCCGAGCAGGTGGGCAGCGTCGGGCGCCCAGGACAGCGTGACGCCGTCGCCGGCCCGCAGCTCCAGCTCGGCGAGCGCGCGCTCCTGGAGCTGGACCTTGAACTCGGTGCCGTCGCCGGCCTCCAGAAACAGGGTGACGACGGAGCCGATGAACTCCTCGGAGATAAGGTGCGCGGCTACCCGGTTCGGGCCCTCGGCCGCGTCGCGCGACACCTGCACCCGGTCGGCGGCGATCACGAAGGTGACGTCCGTGCCGGCGGGCGGCGCCGTTTCGACGGCCAGCGCGAACTGCCCGGTGGGCGAGGCGATGGTAACCTCGCCGCCCTGCGTGCCCTGGACGTGGCCGCCCAGGATGTTGTTGGCGCCCACGAACTCGGCCACGAACCGGTCGGCGGGGGCGCGGTAGATTTCGCGCGGGCTGCCGATCTGGGCAATCCGCCCGGCGTTCATGATCACGACCCGGTCGGCCATCGCGAAGGCTTCGGACTGCGAATGGGTGACATAGACGAAGGTGATGCCGAGATCGCGCTGCAGCCGGGTCAGCACACCCTGCATGCGGATCGTCAGGTGCGCATCCAGGGCCGACAGCGGCTCGTCCAGCAGCAGCATCTGCGGCTCGGTGACCAGGCTGCGGGCCAGCGCGACGCGCTGGCGCTGCCCGCCCGAGAGCGTGGTGACGTTGCGCCGTTCCAGCTCGCCGATGCCGAGGCGCTCCAGCCACTCGCGCGCCCGGCGCGTGCGCTCGGCAGACGGGATGCGCCGCATGCGCAGGCCGAATTCGACGTTCTCGCGCACGTTCAGGAACGGGAACAGCGCCAGCGACTGCCACACCATCGGGGTGTCGCGCTCGTGCGGGGCGACGTCGTTCATCACGCGGCCGTCCAGGCGGATCTCGCCCGCTGTCGGCGCCTCCAGCCCCGCCAACATGCGCAGCGTCGTCGTCTTGCCACAGCCCGAGGGGCCCATGATCGCCAGGAACTCGCCCCGCCCGATGGCCAGGTCCATGGCGTGCACGGCCGTGAAGCCGCCGAAGGACTTCTCGACGCCCGCGATCTCGACCAGCGCGGTCACGAGGGCGGCCCGCCGGTGCGAAAGGCGACCAGAAGCTGCGCGAGGCCGACCAGCAGCATCGAGGTGACGAAGACCACCGTGCCGATGGCGTTGACCTGTGGGTCGATGTTGCCCTGCACGATCTCCAGGATGTGCACGGGGATCGTCTTGTTCAGGCCCGACACGAACCAGGCGATGGTGAACTCGTCGAACGAGACCGCCGCCGTCAGGCACGCGGCGGCCACGATCGCCGGGCGACAGAACGGCAGGATGACCGTCAGCAGCGCGCGCCAGTCGCTGGCGCCCAGGTTCCAGGCGGCGGCCTCCAGGCTCTCGTCCATCTGGTTCAGACGCAGGCGAATGATCGCCATCGCGAACGGTGCCGTCAGCACCGAGTGCGCCGCGATCACCGCGAACAGCGAGCCCGACAGCCCGATGCGCGAGAACCAGGCCAGGGTGGCGAGGGCGAGGATGATCAGCGGGATCGTCGGCGGCAGCAGCGCGAGGGCGAGATAGGCGCTCTTGAACCGAAAGCCGAAGCGGAAATCGGTATAGGCCGTCGCAAAGCCGATGCCCGTGGCGATGGCGGCGGTCGAGAGCGAGACGACCAGACTGTTGCCCGCGGCCGTCCACACGTCGGGGTCCGCCCAGACGGTGCGGTACCACTGCAGCGTAAAGTCGCCGAGGGGGATGGTCGGAAAGCGGTCCGAGTTGAACGAGAACACCATGCTGAACAGGATCGGCGCAAAGACGAACACGAACACCGCGCCGACATAGAGGCCCAACGCCCAGTGCAACGCGACGCCCCGGCTCATCGGTTGGCTCGCTTGGCATAGGCTGCCGTGACGGCGGCAAAGGCGATGGCGATCAGCGTGACCATCATCACGATGGCGACCACGGCGGCGCGGGGCCACTGCTGCCCGGATTTCGTGGTGTCGATGATCAGGATCGGCAGCGTCGGCGGTTTCGAGCCGCCCAGGTAATAGGGGCTCACAAAGTCGCCGAACGACAGGATAAAGCAGATCAGCGCCGCCACGATCAGCCCGGTCTTGGCGGCCGGCAGGATCGTGGTCCAGAGCGCGCGCAAGGGCGAGCAGCCCAGGTTGTGCGCCGCCTCGATCAGGCTGCGCTCGATGCTGGCCAGCGCCAAGGTCTGCAGGATCACGACCAGCGGCAGGGTAAAGGTCAGGTACCCGACCAGCGTGCCCACCATCGTGTTAAGCATCGTCCACGGGCCCAGGCCCACCACGCCGACGATGGCGTTGACGACCCCTGCCTCGGCCAGGATCACGTACCACGAGAACACGCGCACCAGATAGCTGGTGAAGAACGGGATGATCAGCAGCGCGATGGCCCAGCGCCGCTGCGCCGCGGTGGCGTGGAAGGCCAGCGCATAGGCCGCGGGAAAGGCGATCAGCGAGGCCGAGGCCGAGGCGAGTGCGGCCAGACCCAGCGTCCGCCAGTAGCTGTCCCAAAAGAAACCGCGCCCGAACATGCGGACCCAGTTCACGGTCTCGAACGCCTCGACCATGCGGTAGTTCTTCACCAGGAAGAACGACATGGCCGCCATAAAGACGAGCGGCCCGATGAAGAAAAGCGCCGACCACACCAGCAGCGGCAGGCGAAAGCCGAGGGCATAGACCTCGCGGCGCCGCACGCTCATTGCCGCAGGGTGCGTGGCAACGCACCTTCCGTCATCGCGCTGCCGGCGGGGCCGAACCCCGCCCGACCCGACGCCGCCCGACCAGACGCCGACCGACCCGACGCCGCCCGACCAGACCCCGCGCGACCAGACGCCGCCCGACCAGACCCCGCCCGACCCGACGCCGACCGACCGAACGCCTGCATCAGGCGTTCTTGTACTCGGACCAGAAGTCGTTCCAATCCTCCAGCGTCTGCTGCGTGGGGATGTCGCGATAGTGGATGCGCCCGTCCTTGATCAGCGCGATCTGGTCCATGGGATCGCCGTCGGTCTGGTGCGTGCGCGCGGCCTCGGCCGGCTCCTCGGCCTGCAACAGCGCGCGGCCCGCCTTGGTGATGGCAAAGCCGGGATAGGCCGCCATCATCGCCGAGCGCACCTGGCCCTCCGGGCTCAGCATGTACTGGATGAACTTCTTCACCAGGTCCGCCTTCTCCGAGCCCTTGCCGATACAATAGCTTTCGGTCCACTGGATGCCGCCTTCCTTGGGCACGACCGACGCGACGGGGGCGCCGTCCTTCTCCAGCACGCCGGTGATCCAGTCGCCGATGCCGCACATCGCCAGCATCTCGCCGTTCTTGAGGCTGTTGAACGTGCCGCCGTAATCGAAATAGCCGCCGACCTGTGGGCGCAGCGACAGCGTGGTGTCCTGCACCGCATCCCACTTGCCGTCGTCCAGATCCCACAGCCCCGCGCCGTTGCCGTTATACAGGCTCATCATGCCCAGCGACGGCAGGTGCCAGTCGAAGTGGCCGACCTTGCCGGTCACCGCATCGTTCCAGAAGCAGGCATAGGACTGTGCATCCTCGGCCGAGATCGCGGTGGTGTTGTAGCTGACGCCCAGGTGGCCGAAGCGCACCATCATCGAAAACAGCGTGTCGCCGTCCCAGTGCCCCGGGAACTTGGTGAAATCGTCGTACAGCATATCGTCGAACGGGTAGTCCGAGGCCTCCAGCGGCTCAATGTACCCCGCGGCGTTGAGCTGCTGCACGAACTCGGCGTCCGACAGGATCACGTCGTAGGTGCCCGGGGGCGATTGGGCGATCAGCGCCAGCATGTTGTCGCCGCCCGCATAATATTTGGGCACGAAGGTCACGTTGTTGGCCTCGGCGAAGGCGCCCACGATGTCGGGCTCGCCGTGGCCGTACCAGGCCAGCATCGTCAGCTCGGTGGTCTGCGCCCAGGCGCGGCCGACGAACGGCGCGGCCAGGCCCGCCGCCGTGCCATAGGCCAGCACGTCGCGGCGCGTCGGGGTGAGCACCGTGCCGCGGCCCCGGGCCTTGGCGCGGCGGGTATCGTTGGTTTCGGTGGGGCTGGGCATCGGAGGTAACCTTCCTGTTCACGCTGTTTTTCAGGCTAGGCAACGCGCTTCGCGCTCGCCTGACAAGCCCTTGCCGGTGCCGCGGCATGGCGGCTTGCCACCCATCGGCCGGGCGGCATGGCGTCCCGTCCATTGCCACGATAGCAAGCAAGGTCCGTGCCGCTGGCGCAGGCAGCGGTGGGCGCAGTGGCGCGGTGACGAGAACGGGTGTGGGGCGCGGGGGAGGCCGACCCGATGGCGGGGATGACAGGGGCGGCGATGCGCAGTCTGTTCGGCGTGCCGGGTCCCGCCGTGCTGCCGGTTATCCACGTCCAAGACAGTCAGCAGACCCGGGCCAACATCGCCGTGGCGGTCGGCGAGGGCGCGGCCGGCTGCTTTCTGATAAACCACGATTTCGGCATCGAGCGCTTTCTGCCGATCATCCGGGATGCGCGGGCGGCGCATCCGGCGCTGTGGCTGGGCGTCAATTTTCTCGCCGTCACCGGGCGCGATGCGTTCCCCGTGCTGGGCGCCTTGGCCGCCGAGGGATGCCGGATCGATGCCTATTGGGCCGACGACGCCCGCATCGACGAGCATGCCGCCCGGCAGATCCAGGCGGCCGAGATCGACGCTGTGCGCGCGGCCTCGGGCTGGCGTGGGCTCTATTTCGGCGGCACCGCGTTCAAGAAGCAGCGCCCCGTGCAGCCCACCCACTGGGCTGCGGCGGCCGCGCTGGCCGCCGGGCACATGGACGCGGTCACCACCTCGGGCGCTGCGACGGGCATCGAGGCAGGGGCTGACAAGATCGCCGTCTTCCGCCGCGCGGTGGGCGACAGGCCGCTGGCGCTGGCCTCGGGCATCACACCCGAAAACGCTGCGACCTATCGCGAGGCCGATGCGTTTCTGGTCGCGACCGGGATCAACCGCGTGGGCGACTTCTACCGCATCGATCCCGCGCGCCTCGCCGCGCTGATGCGCGCGACCCGCCGCTTGGGAGAAGCACGATGACACGCCCTCGCCACCGCCGCGGCCCGCGCGACGACCGCTGGTACCTGCGCCTGATGGCGCCCAACACCAAGGGCGCGCAGTTTGCCTGGCTGGACCCCACGTCGATCTACATCAATGGCGCGGCCTTCGACGCGCTTCTGGACGATCTCTGCGCCGATCTCGCCGATATCGAGGCCGACGTGGTGGCCGGGCTCGATGCCATGGGCTTTGTGCTGGGTGCGGCGTTGGCGACGCGGCGGGGCGTTGGTTTTCTGCCGATCCGCAAGGCCGATAAGCTGTGCGTCGACACCGACCGGGTGGCCTTCACCAACTACTCGGGCCGCACCCAGGACATGGAGATGCGCCTGCCTGCCTTTGCCCCAGGGACCCGGGTGCTGTTGGTCGACCAGTGGGTCGAGACCGGCGGCACCATGCGCGGCGCCATCGATCTGATCACGCGCCAACAGGGTGTCGTCACCGGCCTTGCCGCCGTCGCGATCGAGGAGAACGCGCAGACCGCGCCGCTGCGTGCCGCCTACCCCTGCGTCTCTGCCGTCGTGCCGGGCTCGCGCTGGCAGGCCGAGTGCAACGCGCAGGCGCTGTCCAGCTTCGCAAGCTATCGACCGAGCGATGCGTTCCCTTCGGCCGGCTCTACCGCCAGCTGAAATCTTGCCTCTTCCGAACTTGGAATAATTCCAAACTAGGGTATGCTACAAAGTAGTTCACGCATGCATAATTATGCCGCGTGCAGCCCACGGTTTGGATCAGAACGGAGGTCGAGACGGCGATGGATAGCGAGCAGAAGTGTCCGGTCATGGGTGGCCGGAACCGCCAGCTTAGCGCAGTGAGCACCAGCAACCGCTACTGGTGGCCGAACCAGCTTAACCTGAAAATTCTGTCGCAGAACAATGCGATGACCGATCCGATGGATCTGGGCTTCGACTATGCGACGGCGTTCAAGACCCTGGATCTGGACGCCGTGATGGACGATCTCAAGGCGCTGATGACCGACAGCAAGCCCTGGTGGCCGGCGGACTATGGCCATTACGGCCCGTTCATGATTCGCATGGCCTGGCACGCTGCGGGCACCTATCGCGTGACCGACGGGCGCGGCGGCGCGGGCGCCGGCACCCAGCGCTTTGCGCCGCTCAACAGTTGGCCCGACAACGCCAATCTGGACAAGGCGCGCCGCCTGCTGTGGCCGGTCAAGCAGAAGTACGGCGCCGCGTTGTCCTGGGCCGACCTGTTCGTGCTGGCCGGCAATGCCGCGCTCGAGTCGATGGGCTTTCGCACCTTCGGCTTCGGCGGCGGCCGGGCCGACATCTGGGAGCCCGAGGAGGACATCTACTGGGGTCCCGAGGGCACCTGGCTCGGCGACGAGCGTTACTCGGGCGAGCGTGTGCTCGAAAACCCGCTGGCCGCCGTGCAGATGGGCCTGATCTACGTCAACCCCGAGGGCCCGAACGGCAAGCCCGACCCGCTCGCCGCTGCGCACGACATCCGCGAGACCTTCGCGCGCATGGCGATGAACGATTACGAAACCGTGGCGCTGGTCGCCGGCGGGCACACTTTCGGCAAGTGCCACGGCGCCGCCGACCCAGGCCTCTATGTCGGGCCCGAGCCCGAGGGTGCAGGGACCGAAGAGCAGGGCCTCGGCTGGCGCAACACGTACGCCAGCGGCGTGGGCGTCGACACCATCACCTCGGGCCTGGAGGGGGCGTGGACGCCCAATCCCGTGGCCTGGGACAACGGCTATTTCGACATGCTGTTCGGCTATGAGTGGGAGCTCGTCAAAAGCCCCGCCGGCGCCTGGCAGTGGGCCGCCAAGGACGTCGCCGACAAGGATCTCGCCCCCGAGGTCGACGGATCGGACACGCGCGTGCCGACGATGATGGCGACGACCGACATCTCGATGCGCGCCGATCCCGCCTACGAGCCGATCTCGCGCCACTTCCACGCCAATCCGGCCGAGTTCGCCGACGCCTTTGCCCGCGCCTGGTTCAAGCTGACCCACCGCGATATGGGCCCGCGCGTGCGGTATCTGGGCTCGATGGTGCCGGCCGAGGAGCTGATTTGGCAGGACCCCGTGCCCGCGGTCGATCACCCGCTGGTCGACGATGCGGACATCGCCGCGCTCAAGGGTCAGATCCTGGCGACCGGGCTCAGCGTGTCGGAACTGGTGTTTGTCGCCTGGTCCTCGGCCGCGAGCTTCCGCAACACCGATAAGCGCGGCGGCGCCAACGGGGCGCGTATCCGTCTGGCCCCGCAGAAGGACTGGGCGGCCAACGATCCGGCGCTGCTGGCCCGCGCGCTGCCGCTGTTGGAGGGCGTCGCGGCGGCGTTCAACGCAGCGCAGACGGGCGACAAGCGGGTCTCGCTGGCCGATGTGATCGTGCTCGGCGGCTGTGCGGCCGTCGAAGCCGCGGCCGAGGCGGCGGGCCACGCCGTGAGCGTGCCCTTCACCCCCGGTCGGACCGACGCCAGCGAAGCGCAGACCGATGCGGCGAGCTTCGCGCCCATGGAGCCGCTGGTCGACGGGTTCCGCAACTACATGCGCGCCGGTCTGCAGCGCGTGCCCGAGGAGGCGCTGGTCGACCGGGCCCAGATGATGGGCCTGACGGCGCCCGAGATGACGGTGCTGGTCGGTGGACTGCGCGTGCTGGGCGCCAACACCGGCGGCAGCGATCTCGGCGCGTTCACCCGGCAGAAGGGCGCTCTCACGGCGGACTTCTTCGTCAACCTGCTGGATCTGGACCTGGAATGGGCCGCCGTGGCGGGCGAGGATCATGTCTACGAGGGGCGAGACCGGATCAGCGGCGACGTTCGCTGGCGCGGCTCGTCGGTCGATCTGATCTTTGGCTCGCACTCGCAGCTGCGCGCACTGTCTGAGGTCTACGCCTGCGCGGATGCCGGCGGCAAGTTCGTGGCCGACTTCGTGGCCGCCTGGACCAAGGTCATGAACGCTGATCGGTTCGACCTGCTAGCCTAGTGGAACGCGCTTCTACAAGATAAAAAGGCGCCCCAGCGGGCGCCTTTTTTGTTGG
>JBCCMW010000162.1:0-8912 GCA_039026175.1 Pseudomonadota bacterium | reverse complement strand
TCCGGGTGGCCCAGGTAGTTGGGCATGAAGAACACGATCGCCACGAACAACAGACAGAACAGCACCAGCGCGTACAGATCCTTGATCGTGTAGAACGGATGGAAGGGGACGGTATCGCGCTTGGTCGTTTCCTTATCCGTCTTGCGAATGTCCACGCCGTCCGGGTTGTTGTTGCCTGTGGTGTGGAACGCCCAGATGTGCACCACCGTCAGGCCGAGGATCATGAACGGCATCAGATAGTGCAGCGAGAAGAACCGGTTCAGCGTCGCCTGGTCGATCGCAGGACCGCCGACCAGCCAGGTCTGCAGCGGCTCGCCGACCAGCGGGATGGCCGAGAACAGGCCGGTGATCACCGTGGCGCCCCAGAACGACATCTGGCCCCAGGGCAACACGTAGCCCATGAACGCCGTGCCCATCATCAGCAGGTAGATCAGGATGCCGATGATCCACGTGATCTCGCGCGGCGCCTTGTACGAGCCGTAATACAACGACCGGAAGATGTGCGCGTAGACCGCAATGAAGAAGAACGACGCGCCGTTCATGTGGATATAGCGGATCAGCCAGCCGCCATTCACGTCGCGCATGATATGCTCGACCGACCCAAAGGCGTGGTCGACGTGCGGCACGTAGTGCATGACCAGGATGATGCCGGTGACGATCTGGATCATCAGGAAGGCCGTCAGCATGACGCCCCAAATCCACATCCAGTTCAGGTTCTTCGGGGTCGGAAAGGCGATGAAATCAAACGCCAGCCGCACGATCGGCAGCCGGCTGTCGACCCACTTTTCGATGCCGGTCTTCGGCTCGTAATGCTCCTGCGGGATACCGCTCATCGTCTTTACTCCTTACCCGATCTGGATGGTGGTCTCGTCCACCATCTCCAGCGGCGGGATCTCCAGATTGTAGGGAGCCGGCCCCTTCCGGATGCGCCCAGAGGTGTCGTAGTGCGAGCCGTGGCACGGGCAGAACCAGCCGTTGTAATCGCCCGCCCCGTCGCCCAGCGGCACGCAGCCGAGGTGCGTACAAACCCCCAACATCACGAGGTACTTACCCTCGTCGTCGAGCGCGCGTTCCTCGTCGGTTTGCGGGTCCTTGAGATCGGACAGGGCGACGTCGCGCGCCTCCTCGATCTCGCCCGCGGTGCGGTGGCGGATAAAGACCGGCTTGCCCTGCCACAACTCGCGGATCTGCGTCCCTTCGGCCACGCCCGAGATGTCGACTCGGATGCTCGCCAGCGCCAACACGTCGGCCGACGGGTTCATCTGGTCCACCAGCGGCCAGATGGCCGCCCCGGTGACCACGGTGCCCGTCGCGGCCGTCGCGACATACAGAAAGTCGCGGCGGCTGGCCTCGTCGTTATGGCTCTCGGTATCAGCCACGTCGTCCTCCTTGATCGCGCGCGAGCGCCCCGAAGCGCCGCACGTCTACCCGCATCGTCACGTAGACACCCACACCTAGTGGGTCCACTTGGTATTCCGCCGCAGCAGGCCGCGGCAAGGAGTGCTTCCGTCAGACGGAGAACGCTCCCTGGCCATGCCGACCGGGTTTCAGCGGGAAACTAGGGCACAGAAGTTAGGAGACCCATGATATCGCGCGTTCAAGGGGCGGATTTCTCGTCACCGCCGGCGGCGCCGGTCGCGCTGGCGATGATTGCGCCCGATATGGCGCCCAACGTGGGCGCGACGATCCGGCTGGCGGCCTGTCTGGGCGCGCCGATCCACATCGTCGAGCCGTGCGGGTTCCCCTTCGGCCCCAGGGCATGGCGGCGCCAGGCGATGGACTATGCTGCGATGGCCGAGATCGCGCACCACAGGGGCTGGCAGGCGTTTCTGACGGCGACGGCCGGCGCGCGGCTGATCGCGCTTTCGGCCCGCGCGGCGGTGCCGATCTGGCACCATGCGTTCGCGCCCGGCGATATCCTGCTGTTGGGCAGCGAAACGGCGGGGCTGGCGCCCGAGGTGCAGGCCGCCGCCGCCGCGCGGGTCGCGATCCCGCTGGTGCCGGGCGCGCGCTCGCTCAACGTCGCGCAGGCCGCCGCCATCGCGCTGGCCGAGGCGCAGCGTCAGACGCAGAAGTTGCCGAACGATCCCCTATACGTTGAATGAACGCATACTCCTGCATGGCTGCTATGCCAATTCGAAGGTACAGAGATTAGCTCTCCTTAATTATGATTATGGGCATCCATGGGGAGTGTAGTGATGTTTTCTTCTATCTTACTTGTCATCTTCGTGTTCGGTGTTGGAACAGCTATCGTAGCGGTTGCGCGATTTCGTCCAACTTTTGACATGATGTCGCAAGATGACGCGCCTCATCGACCGGAGGATGATCACGTGCCGGAGCCTCCCGCTCTGGGGCGTATCGCCGAGGCCTAACACACAGCCTGGGCGCTACTCCGCGGCTGCGGCGCCCAGGAATCCGCCCGACTGGCGCTGCCAGAGCCGGGCATACAGGCCATCGTGGCCAAGCAGGGCGGTGTGGCTGCCCTGCTCCACGATCCGGCCGCCGTCCATCACCAGGATGCGATCCATCGACTGCACGGTCGACAGCCGGTGCGCGATGGCCAGCACCGTACGATCGGCCATCAGCCCCTCCAGCGCCGCCTGAATCTCAGCCTCGACCTCGCTGTCCAGCGCCGAGGTTGCCTCGTCCAGCACCAGGATGGGCGCGTCCTTGAGGATGGCGCGCGCGATGGCGATGCGCTGGCGCTGCCCGCCCGACAGCTTGACCCCGCGCTCGCCCAGATGCGCGTCATAGCCCCGGCGCCCGCGCGGGTCGCTGATGTCGGCGATGAAATCGTGCGCCCGGGCGCGCTCGGCGGCCTCCAGTACCGCCGCGCGCGGCGCCTCCGGGTCGCCGTAGGCGATGTTGGCAAAGGCCGAGCGATTGAACAGCGCGGGCTCCTGGGTGACCGTCGCGATCTGGCGGCGCAGCCAGTCCTGCGGCAAGGCGCGCACGTCGTGCCCGTCCAGCGTAACGCGCCCGCCCTCGACATCGTGCAGCCGCAGCAGCGCCGCGATGGCGGTCGACTTGCCGGCACCCGATGGGCCGACCAGCGCCACCTTCTCGCCCGGCGCGATCTCGGCGTTCATGCCGTCCAGCCCGCCCCCGCGGCGCGCCTGCGTGCGGCCATAGCGAAAGCGCACGTCGTCGAACCGGACCCGGCCCTCGGCCCGGCCGGCGGGCGCGGCCGCATCCTCGGCGTCGACCAGGGTGTGGGGCGGCGACAGCGTGCGCATCCCATCCTCCAGCACGCCGGCCTCGGTGAAGATGGTCATGGCGACGAAGCTGATCCAGCCGGCCATATGCGCCAGCCGCGTGGCGATCAGCGCGGCGGTCGCGACGGCGCCCAGGCTCGCATCGCCGGCCTGCCACAGATAGAGCCCCAGCCCCACCAGCACCGCCGGCAGCGTGCCGGAGGTAAAGGCGATCATGTTGCGAAAGCCCCAGATCGTGCGGCCGAACGCGACGGCGGCGGCATAGTAGCCGGCCATCGCCGTCTCGGCCGCCGCATCCTCGCGCCCGCGGTGGGCGAACAGCTTGATCGTCTCGATATGGCTGATCTGGTCGACCATCTGGCCCGAGAGGTGCGAGCGCGCGTCTGCCCGGGCGCGCGAACGGGTCCGGATCAGCGGCAGATAGCGCGCCACGAACAGCGCATACACCGCAAACCAGACCGTGATCACCAGGCCCAGCCGCCAATCCGCCGCCGCCAGCACCACCGTGGCCCCCACGACCGAGGCGAGACCGTAGGCGATGGCGTTGAAGAACTCGTTCATCGCCTGCGACACGGCGTTGGCGGTCTGCAGCTCCTTCTGGCTGATGCGCCCGGCGAAATCGTCCTGAAAATAGGCCACCGACTGGCCCATGGTGTGCCGGTGCAGCCGCGCGACGCTCATCGTAAAGAGGCCCGGGCCGATGGCGAGCGAGGAGATGCCGCTGGACAGCACCATCAGCACCGGCCGGGCAAACAGCAGGAACAGGACCAGCCCGGCGAGGGCCAGGCCGTTCTCCTGGAGAAACCGTTCGGGCCCCGTCTCGCCGGCCAGGTCGATCACCCGTCCGATGGCCCAGGCGACCGCGGCCTCGACCGCGCCCAGGGCGAGCGAGACGGCCGCGAACAACCAGAGCGCGGGCGAGGCGCCGCGCATCAGCCACAGCGTAAACGGCCAGGTCGCGCGCGGCGGCGGCCCGCGCGCCGGGTCGAACGGGTCGAACAGGCCCGTGAACAGCCTGCTCCAGCGGCTCTCGCCCAGCGGCGGCGGGGGTGGCGGCTCGTCGCCGATCCGATCGTCGGGCGAGACGCTCATTCCGCGGCCTCGGACACGCTGGGGCGGCCGGCCTTGGCCCGGCTGTCGATAAACCCGCCCGACTGGCGCGCCCAGAGCCGGGCATAGAGCCCCCCGGCCGCCAGCAGTTCGGTGTGGCTGCCCTGTTCCACGACGCAACCCTCGTCCAGCACGACGATGCGGTCCATCGACTGGATCGTCGACAGCCGGTGGGCGATGGCGATGACCGTCCGGCCCTGCATCAGCGTCTCGAGACTGTTCTGGATCGCCGCCTCCACTTCGCTGTCCAAGGCCGAGGTCGCCTCGTCCAGGATCAGGATCGGCGCATCCTTCAGCACCGCCCGGGCCAGCGCGATGCGCTGGCGCTGCCCGCCCGAGAGCTTGACGCCGCGCTCGCCCACCTGGGCGTCCAGGCCCGAGCGGCCGTCGCGGTCGGTCAGCCCGCAGATAAAATCCGCCGCGGCGACCTTGTCGGCCGCCGCCCATACCGCGGTCTGGTCCGCGTCGGGCCGGCCGTAGCGGATGTTGTCGCCGATCGAGCGGTGCATCAGCGCGGTGTCCTGGGTGACCATCGCGATCTGGGCGCGCACGCTCTCCTGCTGCAGTCCGGCCAGATCCTGGCCGTCGATCAGCACGCGCCCCTGCTCGGGATCGAAAAAGCGCAGCGCCAGGTTGACCAGTGTCGACTTGCCCGCGCCCGAGCGGCCGACCAGGCCCACGCGCTCGCCGCCTGCCACGTGCAGGTCGATGCCCCGCACGCCGCCCTGGCCGCGGCCGTAGTGGTGGTGCACGCCCTCGAACGTGATCGCGCCCTCGCTCAACGCCAGCGGTTTGGCATCGGCCCTGTCGATCAGTCGCAGCGGCTGGCTGACGGTCTCCATCCCCTCCTGGATGGTGCCGATGTTCTGGAACAGCATGCTGACGGTCTGCATGATCCAGTCGACCAGTCCCGACATGCGCACGGCGATCGCCACTGCCGCGGCCACCGTGCCCGGCGTTACCGCGCCCTGGGTCCACAGATAGACCGCATAGCCCACGACGCCGCCGAACAGCATGACGTGCAACGCGGACATGCCGATCTGCAGGTAGGTGTACATCCGCGTCTGGGCGGCGAAGGCCCAGCGAAACTCTTCCATCGCCTCGCGGGCGTACCCTTCCTCGCGCGCGGCATGGGCAAACAGCTTGACCGTCTGGATGTTGGTGTAGGCATCGACGATCCGGCCCGCCAGGGTCGAGCGCGCCTCGGCCACGTTCTTGCCCGCCGTGGTGATGCGCGGGACGAACCAGATGGCGAGCGCGACGAAGCCCAGCGCCCAGAGCCCCATGGGCAGCAGCAGCCGCGTGTCCGCCTCGGCCAGCACCACGGCCGAGCCGATGGTGAAGATCAGCGCGAACCACATCGCGTCGGTCAGCTGATAGATGCTGTCACCAATCGCGGGGGCCAGCTGGATCTGTTTGTTGGCGATGCGCCCGGCGAAATCGTCGGCGAAAAAGCCCAGCGACTGACGCAGCATGCGCCGGTGCGTGCGCCAGCGGATCACCGTGCCGTTCACCGGGTAGAAGCCCTGCGCCATCAGCGTCGTAGAGGCGATCTTCACGGCCGGGTAGACGATCAGCGCGACCACGACCATGACCGCCAGCGTGTCCCAGTGGTCGGTCCACAGCCGTGCCGGATCGCTGGTTGTCAGAATGTCGATGAGCTGCGCGGCAAAGGCCACCAGCGCCGCCTCGGCCAGCGCCCCGATCAGCCCCAGCACCATGCCGATCAGGATCACCGCCCGCGTCGGCCGCAGGAAGTGCAGGACGAACGGGATCAATTTGGTGGGCAGCGGCACCGTGGCGTCGGGCCCCTGATAGGGATCGACGAGACGTTCGATGCGGCCGAGCATGACAACCCCCTGGCGCACCGGGCGGCGCGCGTGTTGGATCTCGGGGTGATATGTGGCGCGGGCACGCCGCTTCAAAGCCCGCCGCCGCCCCAGCCCGCGGCATCGTTGCGCACTCGAACGCTCCGCCCCGGCCGGGGGCGCACGCCGATCGATGGCCTGCCCTTCGCCCCATTGCCCGCCGTTTCGGGCTGCCGTACCACTGGCCGGAAATCAGCGAGGAGACCCGGCATGGACAGCGCGGCGGATCAGGCAGGCACTGGGGGCGGCATGGGCGACATGGCGCCCCAGAAGGCAACGGCCGCCGCCTGGTTCGCCGAGCTGCAGGACCGCATCGCCGCCGCGTTCGAGCGGCTGGAGGACGAGCAGGCCACCGGCCCCCACGCTGACCTGGCCCCCGGGCGGTTCGAGCGGAGCGAGACCCGGCGCGCCACCGAGGCGGGCGACGACGGGGGCGGCGGCACGATGGCGGTGATGCGCGGCGGCCGGGTGTTCGAGAAGGTGGGCGTCAATGTCTCGGCCGTGCACGGCCGGCTCGGCGAACGCGCGCAGCGCTCGCTGACCTCGCGCAAGGACCTGCCGGGCCTGGCCGAGGATCCGCGCTTCTGGGCCTCGGGCATCAGCCTGGTGGCGCACATGCGCTCGCCCAAGGTCCCGGCGGTGCACATGAACACGCGGTTCTTCTGGACCCCGGTCGGCTGGTGGTTCGGCGGCGGCTCGGACCTCAACCCGATGCGCGAGGTGGCCGAGGATACGGCCTTCTTCCACGGCGTGCTCGCGCGGGCCTGCGCGCCCCACGGCGACGATCTTTATCCGCGCTACAAGGCGTGGGCGGACGAGTACTTCTTTATCACCCACCGGGGCGAGGCGCGCGGCGTCGGTGGCATCTTCTACGACGATCACTGCAGCGGCGACTGGGGGGCCGACTTTGCCTTTACCCAGGACGTCGGCCGCGCGTTCCTGGACGCCTACGTGCCGGTGGTCGAGCGGCGGCGCGACGAGCCCTGGACCGACGAAGACCGCGCGCACCAGCTCTTCCGCCGCGGCCGCTATGCCGAGTTCAACCTGGTCTACGACCGCGGCACCCGCTTCGGGCTGGAGACCGGGCACAACATCGACGCCGTGCTGATGAGCATGCCGCCGCAGGCAAGCTGGCCCTGAACGAACCGGCCGGCGCTGGGCCGCTACACCGGCACAGGGGTCCAATGGGGGTCCGGTGCGAGGTCAGGTGAGGGTGAGTTCCGCCACGCCCAGCGGCACGTCGAACTGCTCGCACCAGATCCAGACCTGGAAATAGTCGCCGATATCCAGCCCGGGCTTCAGCTCGTAAATCTGGCGCCCGCTGTCGGACGACAGCGGGCCGTGCAGCGAACCCGGGTCGAAGCCGCGGTTGCCGAGGCCGACCTTGGGATCGGGTGCGCCGTCGAAGGCAAAGTCCTCCTCCAGCACGATGAACACTTTGCCGCCGTCGAACACGATGCTGGCGTGGCCGTCGGTCTGATGGTTCGAGCGGCCCTCGAAGGGTCCCCGCGCCGTCACCCGGGCACGTTCGCTAAAGACGAAGTCACCGGCCATGGCAGTGCTGATCGGCGCCTGGACCCGGGGGCCGCCGCCGCAGGCCGCCAGGGTGAGCGGCGCACCCAGGGCGACCAGCGCCAGGGCCGTGCGGCGGGTGGGCCTGGTGCCGGCCGTCGTCATCGCGGGTCCTCCGGGTGGCGCTGGCCGGTGGGGCCATGCACGCCGCACACTACCCTGCCGCAAGGCCGGGTGGAATGCCCGCGGCGCATCCCTCACCACGCTGTGCGCCGGTGTGATAGCCCTGCCGGGCGGCGGCCGAACGGGTTGGCCGAGCCAGGGGAGCAGGCGCGTGGGCGGCATCGCGATCATCGGCTGGGGGTCGCTGATCTGGGACCTCGACGACCTGGCGCCGCGCGTTGCGGGCGACTGGGCCATGGGGGCGGGACCCGCGCTGCCGCTCGAGTTCAGCCGCATCAGCGCCAAGCGTCGGATGGGTCTCGCGGTCTGCATCGATGCCGAGGCCGGGGTGCCCTGCGCCACCCACTGGATCCGCTCGACCCGCGCGACGGTGCTGCGCGCCGCCGTCGACCTCGCGCTGCGCGAGCGCACGGTGCCGGGGCGGATCGGCTATGTCGCCCTGCCGGGCAGCGCGGCGGCGGCCGGGTTGGCCGAGGCCGAGCACCTCCGCCAGGCGCGCGCCGATGCCGTCGCGGCGACGATCGATGTCTGGTGCCGCTCGGCGGGGGTCGAGGCGGCGGTGTGGACCGATCTTGCCTCCAACTTCCGCGCACTCCGGGGCGGGCCCTTCAGCGCCGAGGCGGGGCGGGCGTACCTTGCAGACTTGACCGGCGGGTCGCGGGCCGAGGCGGTGCGCTACATCCAGGCGGCCCCCGCCAGCACCGACACGCCGCTGCGGCGCCTGCTGGCCGAAACCGACTGGTGGCGCGATGCTGCCGCGGCGCTGGGCGGCCCGGCGGGGCGCTGAACGCGTCGCGGCCGTCCGGGGCCATTTCCAAGGGGCGTTCCTCGGGGCCATCATTCAGAGCCGTTATTCAGGGCCATCGGCGCCGAAGCGGGCGATCAGCGCGGCGCGATCCAGCGCGAAACCGCTGTCGACCCAGGCATCCTCGGCCGCGCGCAGCCGCTCGCCGAGGCGCGGACCCGGGCGGATGCCCGTGGCCACCAGATCGGCTGCGACCAGCGGAAACCGCGCGGCCGCCCC
>JBCCMW010000161.1:0-8915 GCA_039026175.1 Pseudomonadota bacterium | reverse complement strand
GTGGCGGCGGCGCTCGCGGCCATCGCGCCCGCGGCCGGGGCCGAGGATCCCGCATCCGGCCCCCATCCCGCGGCGGCGCCCGCCGCGCCCGCGGCCATCGTCGCCTTTACCGTGCGCGACGGCCGTCGGATCGAGGAGAGCCTGACCGGGCGACCCGGCGACGCCGCCTCGGGCCTGCGGCTCTACGCCGACGCGGCGCGGACGGGCTGCATCGCGTGCCACGGGGTGCCCGAGGCGCCGGGCCTGCGCTCGCCGCTGGGCAGTGTCCCCGACCCCGCACGTGCGCCCCGCGCGGGTGTCCCGCCGCTGGAACGGGTGGGCGCGCGGCTGGACGCCGAGACCATCCGGCTGTGGCTGGTCGCGCCGGGGTTCCTGACGGCGCCGGGCCGGCAGAAGCCGTCGGTCTATGCCGTGGGCCAGCGCCGCGTCCCGGATGACCCGCTTTATGCCGGCCCGCGCCTGACGGCGGCCGAGGTCGAGGACATGGTGGCCTGGCTCGCCGGGCTGACCGGCGAGGAGTAGCCCCTGCGCCGGGATAGCGGCGCCCGCTGGCATCGCAAAGATGTTACAGCCCGCACACGGGATCGTGGTGGGGTGCGGCGGCGGCTTGCCTTCATCCGTTCATCCAAGCGCTGTAAAAAGCGACGTGGGGTGTCGTCGAGCGTGGCGGTCAGCACCTTTGCCGTCCGCGCCCGGACGGCGGCTGGGCCGGGCGCCGCGGACGCAAAGGTGGGGACAGCGATGGAGATTGGGATCGTCGGCATCGTCACGGCCTTCGCCGGCGGGCTGATCAGCTTTCTCAGCCCCTGCGTGCTGCCGCTGGCGCCGCCGTACCTCGCCTATCTGGGCGGGACCACGCTGGACAAGCTGGCACCGGCGAACAGTGCTGCGCGCGGCAGCATCGGCGCCGCAGTGGTCGAACAGCCCGTGCTGGACCGCGACGTGCGCAATCGGGTGGTGCTGTCGGCCTGCTTTTTCGTGCTGGGGCTTGGCACGGTGTTCGTGCTGCTGGGGCTCACCGCCTCGGTGCTTGGGCAGACGCTGCTGCGTTACAAGATCGAGCTTGCCACCGTGTCCGGCATCGCGATCGCGGTGATGGGCCTGCATTTCCTGGGCGTTATCCGCATCCCGTTCTTGGGGCGCGAGGCGCGCTTCGAAGGGCCGGCCGAGGCGGGCAGCTACGGTACGTCCTATGTGATCGGCGTCGCCTTCGCCTTTGGCTGGACACCGTGCATCGGGCCGGTGCTGTCGTCGATCCTGCTGCTGTCCTCACAGCAGGACACCATCATCGAGGGCACGCTGCTGCTGGCGGTCTACGCCGCGGGTCTGGGCCTGCCCTTCATCCTGGCCGCGGTCTTTATCGAGCCGTTCCTGCACTGGGCGCGTCGGTTCCGCCGCCACATGGGCACGGTCGAAAAGGCGATGGGCCTGCTGCTGCTGGTGGTCGGCGCGATGATCGCGACGGGCGAGTTCGAGCGGCTGGCCTTCTGGCTGCTCGATACCTTCCCGTTCCTCGGCTATCTAGGCTAACCGCTGCCGGGTGGGTCGCGATCGGGCGGGTCGCTAGCGGGCAGGCCGCCGTGGGGTGGGTCGCGATCGGGCGGATCGCCGTGGGGTGGGTCGCGATCGGGCGAACGACCATCGGGCGGGTCGCCGTCGGACGCGTCACCGTCGGGCGGATCGCCAGCGCGCGACAGGGTCTCGATCAGGTAGACGCGGAGCACGCTGGCCAGCGGCACGGTCGGGTCGCGGGCCGCGTCGATCTCGGCCACCAGCGCGTTGACCGACCGGCCGCGCCGGGCGGCCAGCGCGACCAGCCGGCGCCAGAATGCATCCTCCAGACTGACCGAGGTGCGGTGCCCCTGCAGCGTGAGCGAGCGCTTGCGCGGCGGGTCGGGACGCAGACCGCCCGCGTGGCCGGCCACCGGCACGGGCGGCTTGTCGCGCGTCACGGACCGCTCGGGCCGTTCGGGCGCGTGCGCGAGCGCCGCGCGTCCGCGCACCCGCGCCTAGCGGTCCCGGCTCAAGCATCCTCCGGCGCGTCACGTTCCATCCGGTGGGCGCCCAGGTCGCGGTCGGCCTTCTCGCGCCGCGCATCGGCCAGTCGCGTCACCTTTTTCGGCAAACCGTGCACCACGGCGTTACGGTCGGCAGCCTCGCGGTCGCGCTGGCGCTTCATCGCTTTGCGCTTGAGCCTGAGGTTGATCACGTCGCCGGGCATCAACGCCTCCCGAAATCCATTGTGTCGCTCCGAATGCTGACCAGTTCGCGGCGGGACGCAAGTCCCGACATGCGGAAGCCGCTACCGCAGACTGGTGGTCATTCGTCGATGACCGCAAAACTGTCTCATTTCGGGGCAATCATCAGCTCGGGCCGCACGATCCGGTCGAACGTCGCCTCGTCGCAGTAGCCGAGCTTCACCGCCTCCTCGCGCAGGGTCGTGCCGTTCTTGTGCGCCGTCTTGGCCACCGTCGCGGCGTTGTCGTACCCGATCTGGGGCGCCAACGCGGTGACGAGCATCAAGCTCTCGTTCAACAGGCGCGTGATCCGAACCTCGTTCGCGACGATCCCGGTCACGCAATTGTCGGTGAAGGCGTTGGCCGCATCGGCCAGCAACTGCATCGACTGCAACAGGTTGTAGATCATCATTGGTTTAAAAACGTTGAGTTCGAAGTGGCCCTGGCTGCCGGCAAAGCCGATGGCCGCATCGTTGCCCATCACGTGCGCGCAGACCTGGGTCAGCGCCTCGCACTGCGTCGGGTTCACCTTGCCCGGCATGATCGAGGAGCCGGGCTCGTTCTCGGGCAGGCTAAGCTCGCCGAGACCGCAGCGCGGGCCCGAGCCCAGAAACCGGATGTCGTTGGCGATCTTGAACAGGCTGGCAGCGACGGTCTTGAGCGCGCCCGACATCTCGACCACCGCATCGTGGGCGGCGAGCGCCTCGAACTTGTTGGGCGCGGTCTCGAACGGCAGGCCGGTGATCTCGGCGATCTTCTCGGCCACCTTTTCGTCGAAGCCGGGCTTGGCGTTCAGCCCGGTCCCCACCGCCGTGCCGCCCTGCGCCAGGAAGTAGATGTTGTCCAGCGCCTGGTCGATACGGACGATGCCCTGGCGCGCCTGGTGCGCGTAGCCGCCGAACTCCTGGCCCAGAGTCAGGGGTGTCGCGTCCTGGGTGTGGGTGCGCCCGATCTTGACGATGTCCTTGAAGGCGGTCGCCTTGGCTTCTAGCGCGTCCGAGAGCTTGGTCAGCGCCGGGAGCAACAGCGCATGCGCCTTCATCGCCGCTGCCACATGCATCGCCGTGGGGTATGTGTCGTTGGACGACTGGCTGCGGTTGACGTGATCGTTGGGGTGCACCGGGTCCTTGGTGCCCATGGTGCCGCCCAGGATCTCGATCGCGCGGTTCGCGATCACCTCGTTGGCGTTCATGTTCGACTGGGTGCCCGAACCGGTCTGCCACACGACCAGCGGGAAGTGGTCGTCCAGCGCGCCCTCCTTGACCTCGCCCGCGGCCTTGGAGACCGCGCCGCCGATCCTGCGGTCCAGGATGCCGAGGGTCATGTTCACCTCGGCGGCCGCCTGCTTGATCACGCCCAGCGCCCGCACCACGGCGACGGGCTGCTTCTCCCACCCGATCGGGAAGTTGGCGATCGAGCGCTGGGTCTGGGCGCCCCAGTAGCGGTCGGCCGGCACCTCGATGGGGCCGAAGCTGTCGGTCTCGGTGCGGGTGGCGGTCATGGCGATCTCCCCTCGGTGCGCGGCGGCGCCCCTGATAGCGGCGAACAGGGAGCGATCCAATGGCTGGAGGGCGTCACCGGGCCGTGATTTCGGGCGAGTGACGCCACCGGGGCGCGCCGGCGAAAGGCGCGCACGCCAAGGGCGGGAGCACAGGGTGGGATGGGCGAGGACAGGACTTCGCCGGGATCAAGGCTGAAAGGAACTGGGCTGGCTCGGGTCAAGGCCGGTCCGGGTCAAGGCCTGTTGGGGGCCAGGGCGGCGAACAGAGCCTCGGCCGCCGCGTCGGCCCGCGCCGCGTCCACCCCGAAGAGCGCCAGCACGTCCTCGTCATGCTCGCCGCGCGTCGCGCCGGTGGCAGCGCGCAGCACGCGGGCGTCGCCGTCGAAGCGCCGCTCGATCGCGTCGACCAGGGCGAGTTCCAGGCAGGGGAGCAGCGTGGTGTCGCCCGCGACGCCGTTTCGGTCGCGCAGCGCCGCGAGCCGCCCCAACGCATGACCGTGCGCCAGGGCAAAGGCCGTACGGCTGCGGCGGAGGTCGGGGCCAGGGTTAGTGCCGGGATCGGGGTCGGTGTCGGGATCGCGGTCGGGGTCGGGGTCGGGGTCGGGGTCGGGGTCGGTGAAATACACACCGTCCACCGTGGCTTGGAACGCGGCCCAGGCGGCCGAGGTCTCGGGCACCGGATCGGGACATGCCGCGCCGGCGGGTCCGGCCAGACCGATGGCGACAAGCGCGGCGAGCGCGCGTGCCTCGTGCCGATGCCGCCTCGACCGAAACGGCGGGACGGGAAGGGAGGGTGTGGCGTGGGGCATCGCGTGGGGCATCGCATGGGGCAGGGCGTGGGGCACGGCGATCTCCGGCGTCGGCTGCGGGCGGGCGGCAGCGGGCCGCGTCCCTGCAACGCACGGTGGCCCGCGCGGCCGTCGCGCTGTGTCAGTCCGCTGGGGGCTGCCACGGCGGGCCGCCCGGGCCCAGCCGAATACCCGGGCTCAGGCGGCGATAAGCCAGGCTCTGCATGCGGCACGGAAACCCCCCGGGGGCGGCAGCGCTGAGCATCCGGCCGGCGATCGGCGCAAAATCGGCGCGGTAGTGAAGGGTGCTCTTGACCGCCACGATGCGTGCGCTCGCCGGGTCGATGCCGTGGTGGGTGAAGAGCCCGCGGTCCAGGCACTGGCTGCGCCGGCTGGTGACCACGACCCTGAGGCCCGGCGCCTGGGGTGCGCCCACTCCCCGAACCCGCAGGACGGCCGACGGGCCGAGATCGACGCTGCTGCCGCCGTACATCGCGCCGGTAAAGCGGCACGGGGCGTCGCGCAGCGCCTCGACGGTAAAGCGCGCGGCGAACGGCTGGTCGCCGGGCACGCCCGCCCGGGCGCCGAGCGCCCCCTCGACCGTGGCGCCCGGCCCGGCCCGGTGCGCCGCCGCCGCCATCGCAGGGTCGCAGAGCAGGCCCAGCACCGCGTCCGTGGCACCGGCGGCGGCCAACGCGGCCAACAGGCCCGTACTGTCGGAAGCCGCCCCTGCCCCCGGATTGTCCTGCACATCGGCGATCACGACGGGCTGCCGTCCCGGCCAGGCGAGCGCTTGGGCCACCGCCTCGGCCGCCTCGGGCAGGGCGGTGTCGAACTGCGCCTCGGCCTCGGCGCGCAACAGAACGGCGGCGATGATGTCGGCCACCGCCTCGGCGGCGCCCTCGGTCGCGGCCTCGGCCATGATGGCGGGCGCGGTAAAGGGGGTGTCGCCAGCGGTGAACCCCAGGGCGAGTTCGGCGTGCGCGCCCTGGATGCCCCCTGCCCGGGCGACGGCGCCATAGGCGTCGGCCAACGGCCCCGTGGCGGTATGCTGGGCATGGAGCGGCAGCAGGAAGGGCAGCGGCCGAAAGGCCCGCGTCGGCCGCCCACGCGCCACGGCCGCCCGGATAAGCGGCAGGCAGCGTGCCCCGGTCTCGGCCATATCCAGGTGCGGGTACTGGCGGAAGATCGTCACGGCATCGGCCGCGTCCAGCATCGCGGGCGACAGGTTGGCGTGCAGGTCCAGGCTGATGCCGATGGTCGTCCCCGCGCCCAAGCGTGCCCGCAGCCGCGTCAGCAGCGCGCCCTCGCCGTCGTCCGTCCCCTCGCAGATCATCGCGCCGTGCAGGTCGAGATAGAGTGCATCGACCGGCCCCGCAGCGGCGAGCGCGCGCTCCAGCCCCGCTGCCACATGCTCGAAGGCCGTGTCGGCCACCGGGCCGGACGGTTCGGCCGCGCACCAGAGCAGCGGGACCAGCGCGACGTCGCCCGCCGTCTCGGCCGCCGTCACAAAGCCGGCGATGGGCAGGTTCAGCCCGCGCGTCTCTCGGATGACCGCGGGGCCGTGCAGCAGCCCCGGCCAACTGTCGGCCAGCTCGAACGCCTCGAGCGGCGTCGGACCGGGCACAAAACTGTTGGTCTCGTGCTGGAAACCGCCGATTGCGATGCGCAGCATGGCAGGGTGCCCGGGCGCGAGGCTCAGGTCTTGCGAAACTGGTCCAGGCTGACGACCTGGCCGCGCGGCCCGCCCTCGGGGTCGTCGGGGCCGTCCTCGGGCTCCTGCTCGGTGTCGCGGTCGTCGTCCTCGGTCGTGTCGGATACGACCTCGAGCGTCGGCTCGGGGTGATCGGAGTTCAGCACCGCGGCGTCCTCGTCCTGATCGTCGAACTTGAGCCCGAACTTCACCGACGGGTCGATAAAAGTCTTCACCGCGGCAAACGGGATCACCAGCGTTTCGGGCACGTTCGAGAAGTTCAGCGTCACGCGGAACCGGTCGCCCATCACCGCCAGATCGTCGAACCACTCCTGCAGGACGATCATCATCTCCTTGGGATAGGCCGCCATCAGGTGCTGCGGCATGTCTACGCCCGCGTGGGTGGTGTCGAACGTGATGTAGAAATGGTGATTGGCGGGCAGCCCCTCCTCGGCCACGATGCCCAGCACATCGGCCATCACGCCGCGCATCGCACGCTCCATAATGCGCCCGTAGTTGATGCTGCCCGACGATGCCATGCGCCCCGCTCTCCTTTGCGGGGACCTTAGACGATTCGTCCGAGGTTGGAACGGGGCAGGCGGTCCAACGGTCCGCTCGCGCGCATCGCTCGCAGGGACCGGCGGACAGGCGCATCGGCGCGCGCCCCGACGACAGGCAAAGGAGTGCAGGCTTCTGTTGCCAGGTGCCTGCGAACCCCGCCTAGAACGGCTAAGCCCTAGGACTTCAAGATCGGTTTGGTTACCGCATTACGCGGCAACGGCCACCGGAGCACTGTTGTCATTGGCAACTGTACTTTGCGGACCGATAACGGTGGTACCTCACCGAGCGAAAGCTACACCTTTACACGGCTGTCGATCCTGTTTCGGCCCCGCCGCCCGCCCATGAACGGGGTGTTGGTGGAGCCGCCGGGTACCGCCCCCGGGTCCAGTCCGCTTATTCCGTGCGCGTTTATCGCCATAGTCCCGCGAGGGACGTGACGAGATATAGCCATCAGGGCGGCCTAGATAAAGTGGGCCGTAGAGCAGCCGGGGCAGATGGTGGGGCGCAGAGCGCCCCGGGATGCGATGGTGGGGCGCAGAGCGCCCCGGGGGCGATGCCGCGCGCAGGCGCCAGGGCCGGTCGGGGGAGAACGCGGGGTGAGCGACGCAGCCGCAGCGGCGACGGGCGCCGAGGGCGACACCGACGGTGCCGGCGCGACGGCCGACACAGCACCCGTCCGGCGGTGGCTCGGGAGGTGGCCAGCCGGACCGACCGGCGCGGGGCACCCCGTGCGGCAGGCGGGCGGCTGGCGCCTGGGGGCGGTGGGCCTTGCCGTGCTGGGTCTGCTGGTGGGCACGCTGGTCCTGTTCGGCGCGTCGCTGACCGTCGCGCTGCACTCGACCCAGAGCTATCACTTCAACCTCAACTGGACCGCGGCGTTTCGCGACGCGCTGGCAGCGGGCGAGCTCTATCCGCGCTGGCTGCCGTCGATGTGGGGCGGCGCCGGCGGACCAGATTTCTTTTTCTATGCGCCCATGCCCTATTTCCTCGCGGCGGGGCTGGGCGGGCTGGCGGGCGCGCCCGACTGGCAAGCGCTGGCGCTGGCCGGCTGGGCGATGCACGCGGCGGCAGCGCTGGGGATGCTGCACTTGGGTCATCGGTTGGGCCTCGGCCTGTGGCCGGCGCTGGCGATGGCCGCGGTCTACAGCGTGCTGCCCTACCATCTGATCGTGTGGAACGAGCGCGGCGCGCTGGGCGAGGCGGCCGCCTGTGTCGCCCTGGCACCCGCCGTCGCCGCGACGATCGACACGCTGGGCCGCGGGCGCGGGCATTGGCGCCTGACGCTGAGCGTCGCGTTCCTCGGGCTCTCGCACCTGCCGGCGCTGCTGATCGCGGCAACGGGCTGCGGTGCGGTGGCGCTGGCGATGTGGCGGCAGTGGACGCCGGCGCGGGTGGCGGCGGCGGGCCTGGCGGCGATCCTGGGCCTGGGGCTGGCGGCTGTATACTGGGTGCCGGCCGTCGCGCTGATGGACAGCGTGCAGGCCGATGTGATGCTGACCTATTCGTGGCGCGAGCATCTGCTGCAGCCGGCGAGCTTTGACGCAAGCGCGTTCCTGGACCGGATCCTGATGCTGGCGCTGGCGCTCACGCTGCTTGCGGTCGCGATGCTGGCCCTGCTGTGGCCGCGCGCGGGCCGCTTGGCCGAGGGTACGCCGGACACCCCGGCGCCTGTGGCGGCGACGCCGGTTGGGGCCGCGACCGTCGGCGCGCTGCTGGTAGGGACGGCGATCCTGCTGATGTCGCCGCTGGCGACCTTGCTGTGGGCGGCAACCCCGCTCGAGCGGATTCAGTTTCCCTGGCGGTTCCTGCTGCTCACCGACCTTGGCGTCGCGGTGCTGGCCGGCGCGGGCGTGGCGGCGTTCCGTGCGGCTGGGGCGTGGCGGCGCGCCGGGCTGGGGCTGGCAGCGCTGGCGCTAGGCGGCATCGCGCTGGCGGGTCAGGCGCGGGTGCTGACGCACGGACCCAAGGCGCCGCTCTATCCCGCGCTGTTGGAACTGCGGAGCGGGCCGCCCGAGTGGCTGGGTGCCGACCGCGGTTTCTTTACCGCCACGACGCTGCTAGCCCCAGCCCGGCGCGCCGCCACGCCCCAGCCGCACGGAACGCCGCCACGCCCGCGCCGGCCAGCACCGCGACGC
>JBCCMW010000160.1:0-8941 GCA_039026175.1 Pseudomonadota bacterium | reverse complement strand
CCAGCGTCCCGGTTGCCCCGGCCCACGCCGTGGTGCCCGCCACCACGCACAGCGGCAGCGACAGCGCGGCGGCCAGGTGGTTGGTCTCGTACCCCACCATCGCCACCGTGACCGGCGCGAACGTGAAGGCCGCCAGCATCAACCCGCGGGTTGCGGGCGCCTCGATCCCCGCCACCCGCGCCAGGTGCAAGAGCGCCAGCCACCAGGCGACCAGCATCGCCGGCAGCGTGAAGCCCGGCGCGACCAGATCCCCGCCCAGGAACGCCAGCGTGGCTGCGTGCAGCCATCGCCCGTGCGCCAGCGTGCGCTCGATCTGGTGGTCGTAGGTGACGAGCTGCACCCAGTCGTCGGCCATCGCGATGTGGCCGAAGCCCGCCGCCCCCCACACCAGCATCGACAGCAGGGCGACAATCACCAGCGCCGCGGCGTTGGGCCGGACCAGCCGGTCCCACAGCCGCTCGACCGGCCGGGTCAGGTCCAGCGCACGCCAGTCGCCCGCCGCGTGCGCTGGGTCCGGCTCGTCGGCGTCCTTCGCCATGCCCACCCCCTCGTGGCCCCGGCAGCGCGTCGCCCGGAACGAAAAACGGCGCGGAGGGCCGGCCGTGCCCCCCGCGCCGCCCACATAGCTGACCTAGCGCGTCACTTGGCGAAGGTCATGTACTTGAAGTGGGGCTGATCCTCGGGCTGCACGTCAAAGGCGATGCCCTCCTTCATGCCCCAGTTCAGCACCTGATGGTGCACCGGCAGGTACAGGATGTCGCTCTGCACCTGCTGCCAGATCGCCGCGATGGTGGCGTCGCGCGCGGCAAGATCCGTCTCGGACGCCAGCGACTGGATCATCGCGTCGAGTTCGGCGTTCGCGTAACCGGTGCCGTTCCAGCTGCCGCGGTTCTCGCCCCGGGTGTGGACCAGGAAGTTGAAGATGTACTCGCTGTCGAACGTCGGCACGCCCCAGCCCAGCATGTAGAAATCGGTCTGACCCTGGGTGATCAGCGGGAAGTGCTGCGCCTTGGGCTTGGCGTCCAGATTGACGGTGATGCCGATCTGACCCATCATGCCGACGACCGCCTGGCAGATTGCCTCGTCGTTGATGTAGCGGTCGTTCGGGCAGTTCAGCGTGATGGTGAAGCCGTCGGCATAGCCTGCCTCCTCCATCAGCCCCTTGGCGCGCTCGATGTCGGTCGCGGGCACGGCGTCCAGCGCCTCGGTCCAGCCGTTCACGAACGGCGGCATCACCACCCCGGCGGGCGCCGACTGGCCGCGCATGACCACGCGCTGGATGGCGGGGCGGTTGATGGCGATCAGCATCGCCTCGCGCACCCGGACATCGGCAAAGGGGTTGGCGCCCTCCACATCGTCGGTCGCCAGATCCTCGGCGCCCTGGTTCATGCCGAAGAAGATCACGCGGTTCTGCGGCGCGGTGCGCACGACCAGCCCGTCGGCGCCCTCGACCCGGCCGAGGTCCTGGACCGGCACGTCCTGGATAAAGTCGACCTCGCCCGACAGCAGGGCAGCAACGCGCGTGGCGGCGTTCTGGATGGGCGTGTACTCGATCCGTGTCACCTGCAGCGGAAACGCGCCGATGCCCCAGTAATCCGGGTTGGCCTCCAGCACGGTGCGCTCGTCCGGCGCGCGCTCGACCAGCTTGAAGGCGCCGGTGCCGTTGGCGTTGCGCACGGCGAAGGTCTCCTCGGACCCGTCGAAATTCTGCACCTCGACCACGCCGTTCGCCTCGGCCCAGCCCTGGTCCATCATGAACAGGTTGGTCAGGTTCGCGGGCAGCAGCGGGTTGGGCCCGTCGGTCACGAACTCGACCGTGTGCTCGTCGACCACGCGCACCTCGACGATCGAATTCAGGAGCTCCTTCATGCTGCTGAACTGCGACTGCGCGCGGCCGATCGAGAACGCCACATCCTCGGCCGTGAACGCCGCACCGTCGTGGAACGTCACGCCCTGACGCAAGTTAAAGCGCCAGACCGAGGGATCGTCGGTCGGCGCCCAGTCGGTGGCCAGCGCCGGCACGATCTGACCGGCCATGTCGCGATGCAACAGCGGCTCGTAGATCTGGTGCGCCAGCGTGTGGGTCGGTCCCTCGTTCTGGGCGTGGGGGTCCATCGTCAGGCTGTCGCCGGCACGGGCCCAGCGCAGCGTCTCGGCCGAGGCCGGCAGCGCCACGAGCGCCAGCGCCAGCGCGGCAAGGCAGGTGGTGGTTTTCATGGATCGGCTCCCTATCGGTCCCGCTGGGGATCGTTGGTCGACCCGGTACACAGGCGCCGGGCCTTCGGGAGCAATCCTTTCGTGTTGCGCCGCCACGATCAAGCGGCGGCGCGATGGCGGCGCCGGCTCAGCTGGAATTGGCGGCGGTTTCCGGCCAGCGCTCGTCGGCGCGGCTGATAAAGCCCGGGCGGTCCTTGTCCCAGCGGGCCTGAATGTTGGCGTCGTAGTTGAGGTACAGCTTGCCGTCGACGATCGACCATGCAGCGGGGCTGGTCGGCGCCAGGCTACCGTGCTCGGCCACCGCCCAGGCGCACCAGCCGCCGTACTGTGGCGCGTGGGCGGCCGGGTCGGCCAGGAAACGGTCGCGGTTCTCGGCGCTGGAGAAGCGCCAGGTCGCGCCGGCCCAGTCGGCCGTGATCGCCGCATCGCCGGGCACGGGCCGGCCTTCGGTGAAGTAGGCGACCGGGTCGGTGCCGCCCAGCGCGATGCCCTCGGGCGCGTAGATCCGGCCGACGGGTGCGTCGGCCGGGCCGAACAGCCCGAACAGGCCCCCGGCAGAGGCTGCGGCGGTGCCCGCAGCGACGACGATCATCCCATAGGCGAATTGGCGGCGGCTCAGCATGGCGGTCTCCCTCGGGTCCTTGGTCTCGGGCCAGCGTGTCGCGGTCGGTAGTCTTCGGTTGTCGGTTGTCGGTGGCGATACCGATACGCGTAGAGATGCGTGCGGAGCCGCGCCAGGCTAGGACCGCTCACGCGTTCTTGGGCGACCGTGAGGGCAGGACGGCTGCGCGATCAATCGGCCGTTCAAGCGCCCAGCCCCCGGGCCGTGATGTTGGCGCCCAAGATCATCAGACCCGCCAGCACGCCGGTGCGGAAATGCTGGGGCTCGACCCGCCGCGCCAGCCGGTCGCCCAGCGCCATGCCGGCAAAGGCTGGCACCAGGCACGCCAGCGCCGCCAGCGCGCGCGGACCGGTGACCGTGCCGGTGATCGACAGCCCGATCGTCAGCAACAGCCCCGTGGTCAGAAAGAACAGGCCCAGCCCCGCCATCATCACCGCCCGCTCGACCCGCCGCCCCACCAGAAACAGCACGAAGAAGGGCCCGTTGATGGTCAGCAGCCCGCCCGAAACACCCGCCATCACCCCGGTGACGGCAGCGCCCCGCCGCTCCCACCGCGCGGGGATGGCCAGGCGCGGATTGGCCCACTGGAACGCCGTGAACGCCATCACCGCAAGGCCGAGCGCCAGCGTCAACGCCTCGGCCGAGATCCGCGTGCCGATGACGATGCCGAGCGGCATGAACAGCGCCAGCGTCGCCAGCAGCGGCCAAAAGCGGGACAGCGCCTCGCCCGTGCGCCGCGCCTGGTGGATTTGCACCAGATTGATGAATGGCAGGATCACCGCATTCACCGCGATGGCCAGATCGACCGCCACGAACAGCGGCAGCATCGAAATCGTGACCAGCGGCAAGCCGAAGCCGAGCCCGCCCTTGACGATCCCGCCCAGGAAGTAGGCGGCCAACACGCCCAGCGCGGCCGTCCACGGGATGCCCAGCGCTTCGATCATCGCCTTGCAGCAAGCCGGGCGCTGCCGGCCCTGCGCGCCGTCCCGCCGGGTGCCGGGCGGGGCGTGCGGCCGGATGCTGGGCTTGGCACGCCGGGGCGCGGGATGGGCGGCATGCTGTCTCCTGCCCGCAGCGGCGCCCGGCCGGGTCCGCGGATCGGTCGGGCCGCCCTGGGCCGCGGGCCCGGGTCCGCGGCCCCGTTCGGCCAGCATCGGTCGGCGAGTGCCGTTCGGCGGCGCCCTGTCGGCGGGTGCGGGTCGGTAGGCCCCGGGTGGGTGGCTCGTGACGTCTTGCCGCGTCTTGCCCAACCCTCGGGCCGGGGACAAGGGAGCAGCGTGCCGCGGGACGAGCCGCCTTGGGCGCAACGCGTTTCGGCCGGCTCGCCGCCTCGCCTCGGGTGCTTAGCGCCGCGGGCGCATCGGTTGCCGATCCCCAGCGCGGGCCGGTACAGTATGCGTGCCGCGACGAACGGCGTTTCTGCTGGGCCCCGGTGGCGGGCCTCGGTGGCGGGCCTCGGTGGCGGGCCCCGATGGCGGGCCTCGGTGGCGGGCCCCGATGGCGGACCCCGGTGAAGGGTCCGGGTGGCGGATCCCGGTGACGGGCCCCGATGGCGGACCCCGATGGAGGGCCCCGATGGCGCGCTGCGCCGCGGGGGCGGAGGAGAGAGCGATGGCCGAGCATCCGACCTACGACCTGGCGATCATCGGCGGCGGCGTGAACGGCTGCGGGATCGCACGCGACGCGGCGGGCCGAGGGTTGAGCGTCTATCTGGCCGAGAAGGGCGACATCGGCGGCGCCACGTCCTCGTGGTCGACCAAGCTGTTCCACGGCGGGCTGCGGTACCTGGAGTACTACGAGTTCCGCCTGGTCCGCGAGGCGCTGATCGAGCGTGAGGCGCTGCTCGAGGCCATGCCCCACATCGCCTGGCCGCTGCGCTTCGTGCTGCCCCACCACCCGGGGCTGCGGCCCTGGTGGCTGATCCGGCTGGGCCTGTTCCTGTACGACAATTTGGGCGGGCGCAAATGGCTGCCGGGGACCGAGAACCTGGATCTGACCTGGCACCCCGCGGGCAAGCCGCTGAAGGAGGGGCTGTTCCGCAAGGGCTTCGAGTATTCCGACGGCTGGGTGCAGGACGCGCGGCTGGTGGTGCTGAACGCCCGCGACGCCGCCGCCCGCGGCGCCTCGATCAACCCGCGCACCAAGGCGGTCAAGGCCGACCGAGAGGACGGGCTCTGGACCGTGCTGGTCGAGGATACCGAGACCGGCGCCCAGCAGACCGTCCGTGCCAAGGCGTTGGTCAACGCCGGCGGCCCCTGGGTGGCCGAGATCCTGAACAACACCGTGCGGCTGAACACGCCCGACAAAGTCCGCCTGGTCCGCGGCAGCCACATCATCACCCGCCGGCTGTTCGAGCACGAGAAGGCCTACATCTTCCAGAACAGCGACAACCGCATCATCTTTGCGATCCCTTACGAGGGCGAGTTTACCCTGATCGGCACCACCGATCGCGACCACCAGGAGGGTGCCGACCAGGTCGGCATCGCCGAGGACGAGCGCGACTACCTGATCGCCAGCGCCAACGCGTATTTCGCGCGTCAGATCACGGCCGACGATATCGTGTGGACCTATTCCGGCGTGCGCCCGCTCTATGACGACGGCGCCTCGTCGGCGACGGCGGCCACCCGGGATTATGTCCTGAAGGTCGAGGACCGGGGGGGCGAGCCCCCAATCCTGAACATCTTCGGCGGCAAGATCACCACCTACCGCCGCCTGGCCGAAAGTGCGATCGAGAAGCTGGCGCCCTATTTCCCCGGCCTGCCCGGCGCCTGGACGCGCGGCGTGGCGCTGCCGGGCGGCGACTTCCCGCACGACCGGCGCGCGACGCTTGCGGCCGAGCTTCAGGCCGCGCACCCGTTCCTGGATGCGACGTGGGCGTGGCGGCTGGTCACGACCTACGGCACCGATGCCCGGCGCATCCTGGACGGGGCCGCACAGCCCGGGGATCTGGGCACAGCCTTCGGTGCCACCTTGACCGAGGCCGAGGTGCGCCATCTGATCGAGGCCGAATGGGCGCGCACGGCCGCCGACGTCGCCTGGCGGCGCACCAAGCTGGGCCTGCGGCTGACGCCCGAGCAGATGGCGGCGCTGGATGCCTGGATGCAGGCCGTGCGCGGCGGCGAGCTGCAAGCGAGCGACCCCACCCAGGCGCCCGCGCCCGACGCATCGGAACCCCAGGCAAGCGACCGGGCGGCTGGGCAGGCTGCCGAGTAATCCGCGGCGTTACGTCCCTGCCGCAGCGGCGGTGTGTGCCCGCTACAGACAGCGCGCCCGGGCGCCCTAGTTCCCGCCCCACGCCGGAACAGGGAGCGCAACCGTGCAGAACGTCGTCCTCTACCTCGTCACCGCCCTCATCTTTCTGGGCGCCGACGCGATTTGGCTGCAGGCCTATGTGAAGGGCCTGTTCGAGCGGCATATCGGCGATCTGATGCTGGACGAGTTCCGGCTGGTGCCCGCGGTCGGCTTCTATTCGCTGTACGTCGTCGGCATGCTCTATTTCGCCTCGTCCGCGGGGCTGGCGGGTAAGCCAATCAGTCGCGTGGCGCTGGACGCCGCGATCTTCGGCTTCTTCTGCTACGGCACGTACGAGCTCACGAACTATGCCACGCTGCGCGGCTGGCACCCCCAGATGGTCATCGTCGATCTGGCCTGGGGCACGATCGCCACCGCGGTCTCGGCCGTGCTGGGCCTGGTCATCGTCCGGGCGATCTTCGGCCTGGGCCAGACCTCGGCCGCCTGACGCCGCACGCGAGACGCCCCCACACGGGGTACCCACACGGGGTATCCAAACGGGGCACGCACATGCGGGTTACCCACGTGGTGGACCCACACTGGATACCCACACTGGGTACTCACACCGGGCGGCGTTGACAGGCTGCGCGCCCGGCCCACACCCTCCGCCGCAACAATAAGCAGGGAGGGACAGCATGGCCGGCCACGTGATGGCGATCGACCAGGGGACAACGTCGACCCGGGCGATTATCTTCGACGCCGCGATGCGGCCCATCGCCGTGGGGCAGGAGGAGTTCCCCCAGCACTTCCCCCGCTCCGGCTGGGTCGAGCACGATCTGGCCGACATCTGGTCCACCACCGCCGCCACCTGCCGCGCCGCGATCGAGCGCGCGGGCCTGGTCCCCGGCGCGATCGCCGCCATCGGCATCACCAACCAGCGCGAGACCGTCTGCGTGTGGGACCGCGCGACCGGCGCGCCGGTGCACAATGCCATCGTCTGGCAGGACCGGCGCACCGCCGACATGGCCCAGCGCCTGCGCGACGAGGGCGTCGAGCCCATGGTGACCGAGCGCACCGGCCTGCTGATGGACCCCTACTTCTCGGCCACCAAGCTCGCCTGGATCCTGGACACCGTCGAGGGCGCGCGGACCAAGGCCGAGAACGGCGCGCTGCTGTTCGGCACGGTCGACACCTATCTGATCTGGCGGCTGACCGGTGGCCGGGTGCACGCGACGGATGCGACCAACGCCTGCCGCACCATGCTCTACAACATCTTCGAAGGGTGCTGGGACGCGGCGATGCTCAAGCTGCTCGGCATCCCCCAGGCGATGCTGCCCGAGGTGCGCGACAGCGCCGCCGCCTATGGCGAGACGCGGGCCGACCTGTTCGGCGGGCCGATCCCGATCCTGGGCGTGGCGGGCGACCAGCAGGCGGCGACGGTCGGCCAGGCCTGCTTCCAGCCCGGGATGATGAAGTCGACCTACGGCACCGGCTGCTTCGCGCTGCTGAACACAGGGGCCACGCCCGTCGCCTCGCAGAACCGGCTGCTGACGACCGTGGCCTATCAGCTGGACGGCAAGCCGACCTATGCGC
This sequence comes from Pseudomonadota bacterium, assembly GCA_039026175.1. Classification (GTDB taxonomy): domain Bacteria; phylum Pseudomonadota; class Alphaproteobacteria; order Rhodobacterales; family Rhodobacteraceae; genus Thermohalobaculum. The sequence goes on along the minus strand of JBCCMW010000160.1, from coordinate 1,278 downwards.
TGGAGGGGTCGATCTTTATCGCGGGCGCCGTGGTGCAGTGGCTGCGCGACGGGCTGAAGATGATCCGCGAGGCGGGCGAGACCCAGGCGCTGGCCGAGGCCGCGGACCCGCACCAGGCCGTGTACCTGGTCCCGGCATTCGTGGGCCTCGGCGCGCCCTACTGGGACGCCGAGTGTCGGGGTGCCATCTACGGGCTGACGCGCAACACCGGCCCGGCCGAGCTGGCGCGCGCGGCGCTGCAGAGTGTGGGCTACCAGACCCGCGACCTGCTGGACGCCATGCACCGCGACTGGACCGGCGCGTCGGACGTGGTGCTGCGGGTCGACGGCGGTATGACGGCGTCGGACTTTACCATGCAGTTCCTGTCCGACGTGCTGGGCGCCCCCGTCGACCGGCCCCAGGTGGCCGAGACCACGGCGCTGGGTGCGGCGTGGCTGGCCGGCAGCCGCGCGGGCGTGTTCCCGGACATGGCCGCCTTCGCCCAGGGCTGGGCGCTGGAGCGGCGGTTCGAACCCGCGATGGACGCCACCCAGCGCGAGACCCGTTATGCCGGCTGGCGCGACGCCGTGGGCCGCACCCTGACGGGCCGCTGAGCGGGGATGGGCGGCGCGCCGCCGGGCACGCCCGACTGGGCCATCTGGGCGCCGTCCCCGAACCACGGCGCCCGGCGGGGCGGGCGGGCGGTGGACATGGTCGTCATCCACTACACCGCGATGGCGACGGCCGAGGCGGCGCGCGCCCGCCTCTCGGACCCCGCAGCCCAGGTCAGTGCGCACTATCTGATCGGCCGCGACGGTGCGCTGTGGGCCCTGGTGGCCGAGGATCGGCGGGCCTGGCACGCAGGGCTAGCCGCCTGGGCGGGCGAGTGTGACGTCAACTCGCGCTCCATCGGGATCGAGCTCGACCACCCGGGCGAGGACGAGGCCGGCCTCGCCGTCCCCTATCCCGCCGCCCAAGTGGCGGCGCTGGAGGCCCTGCTCGCCGACCTCCGCGCCCGCCGCGCCGTCCCGCCCGAGCGGGTGCTGGGCCACGCCTGCGTGGCCCCCGGGCGCAAACGCGACCCGGGCCCGGCGTTCGATTGGCGCCGCCTGGGCCGCGCGGGTCTCGCCGCCTGGCTGGATCCGCCGCGGGCGGACACGACCCCCGGCGACGTCGGCGCCTTCCGCGCCGCGGGGGCGGGGGGGGGGGGCCCCCCCCCCCCCCCCAAAACCAAACACAAAAAAGAGCGGTAAAAAAACAAAAAAGGTCGGGGGGGGGCGGGCCCCAAAAAATAAAAAT
>JBCCMW010000159.1:0-8947 GCA_039026175.1 Pseudomonadota bacterium | reverse complement strand
TCGCCGTTGGCGCGGCGGATCGCCAAGGACCGCAGGCTGGACCTGGCGGCGATCAAAGGCACCGGTCCGCACGGCCGCATCGTCAAAGCCGACGTCGAGAAGGCCGCTGTGGCCCCCGCGGCGGCCGCGCCCGCCCCTGCGGCCCCCACACCTGCCCCGCAGCCGGCCCCGGCGGCCGCAACCGCGGCGCCGACGGGCATGTCGGCCGACGCCGTGAGGAAGATGTTCGCCGACCGGGCTTACGAAGAGGTGACGCTGGACGGCATGCGCCGCACCATCGCCTCGCGCTTGACCGAGGCGAAGCAGACCATCCCGCACTTCTACCTGCGCCGCGACATCGGGCTGGACGACCTGCTGGCCTTCCGCGGCCAGCTCAACGCCAAGGGGGCCGACCGCGGGATCAAGCTCTCGGTCAACGACTTCATCATCAAGGCCTGCGCGTTGGCGCTGCGCCAGGTGCCGGGCTGCAACGCCGTGTGGGCTGGCGACCGGGTGCTGCAGTTCAACAAGGCGGCCGACGTGGCCGTGGCCGTCGCGATCGAGGGCGGACTGTTCACCCCGGTGATCCGCGATGCCGACACCAAGGCGCTGTCCGCGATCTCGGCCGAGATGAAGGACCTGGCCAAGCGGGCGCGCGAGCGCAAGCTGGCCCCGGCCGAGTACCAGGGCGGCAGCTTCGCGATCTCGAACCTGGGCATGTTCGGGATCGACAACTTCGACGCGGTGATCAACCCGCCGCACGCCTCGATCCTGGCGGTCGGCGCGGGCGTCAAAAAGCCGGTGGTCAAGGACGGCGCGGTGGCCATGGCCACGGTGATGTCGGTCACGCTGTCGGTCGACCACCGGGTGATCGACGGGGCGCTGGGCGCGCAGTTCGTGGACGCGATCCGCGCCTATCTGGAAGACCCGATGTCGATGCTGATGTAGCGCCGGCATCGCCCGACAATCCGCCCCGCGCCACGCCCGGCGCGGGGTTTTTCGTTGGGCGATGCGGTCCTGCGCTCAGCCAGCGATCGCGGCCTCGGCGGCGGCGATGGCGGCCTCGGCCTTGGAGGGGTCGGGGCCGCCGCCCTGCGCCATGTCGGGCCGGCCGCCGCCGCCCTTGCCGCCGACCTCGGCCACCGCGGCGCGCACCAGTTCGACGGCCGAGACGCGGGCGACCAGATCCTCGGTCACGCCGGCGGCGACCGTCGCCTTGCCGTCGGTGTCGGCGATCAGCAGCACCACGGCCGAGCCCAGGCGCTTTTTGTGCTCGTCTATCAGCCCGCGCAGGTCCTTGGGGTTGGCACCCGGCAGGGTCTGCGCCAGGAATGGGACGCCGGCCACATCGCGCGGCGCGGCCGCCTGCCCGCCCCCGACCCCGCCGCCCAGGGCGACCTGTTTGCGCAGCGCCGCGATCTCGGCCTCCATCTGCCGCCGTTCGGCGAGCAGTGCGCGCACCCGCTCGGGCGCCTCGACCGCCCGGACACGCAGCGCCGAGGCCACGCCGTCCAGCGCCTGCTCCCGCTCGGCGATATAGGCCAGCGCCGCGGCGCCGGTCACGGCCTCGACCCGCCGCACGCCCGATGACGACGCGCTCTCGCCCACGATCTTGAACACGCCGATCTCGCCGGTGCGGCCCACGTGGGTGCCGCCGCAGAGCTCGAGCGAGTAGGTGAGGCCCGCGGGCCCCGTCTCGCCGCCCATGTGCCGCGCCGTGCGCCGACCCATCGAGACGACGCGCACCTCCTCGCCGTACTTCTCGCCGAAGAGCGCGCGCGCGCCCTCGGCCACCGCGTCGTCGGGCGTCATCAGCCGGGTCACCACCGCGGCGTCCTGGCGGATCAGGTCGTTAACCTCGTCCTCGACGGTTGCAAGTTGCTGCGCAGTGACGGCGTCGTTCTGGGTGAAGTCGAAGCGCAGCCGGTCGGGCGCCACCAGCGAGCCGCGCTGGGCCACATGATCGCCCAGCGTGCCGCGCAGCGCCTCGTGCATCAGGTGCGTGGCCGAATGGTTGGCGCGGATCGCGGCGCGCCGTTCGGGATCCACCGCCATGCGCACGGGATCGCCGGTCGCAATGCGGCCCTCGGCGACCCGGCCGAGGTGGACGTTCAGCCCGCCCGCGCGCTTGGCGACGTCCTGCACCTCGATCCGGCCGGCGGGGCCCTCGATCGTGCCGAGGTCGCCGACCTGGCCGCCGGCCTCGGCATAGAACGGGGTCTGGTTCATCACGACGGCCACCTCGGTGCCCGCCTCGGCGGCCCCGACCTCGGCGCCGTCCACGACCAGCGCCTGGACCACGCCCTCGGCCAGCACACCGTCGTAACCCAGGAACTCGGTCGGGCCCGCGCGCTCCAGCACCTCGAACCAGACCGGCAGTTCGGCGACCCCGCCCGAGCCCTTGAAGGCCGCGCGCGCCGTCGCCTTCTGCGCCGCCATCGCGCTGTCGAAACCGGCGGTGTCGACGGTCATGCCCTTCTCGCGGAGCGCATCCTGCGTGAGATCGAGCGGGAAGCCGTAGGTGTCGTACAGCTTGAACGCCGTCTCGCCGGGCAGCGTGCCGCCCGCGCCCAGGCCCACGACCTCGTCTTCGAGCAGCGAGAGGCCGCGGTCCAGGGTGCGGCGGAAGCGGACTTCCTCGCGCTCCAGCGTCTCGGCGATCAGCGCCTGGGCCTGGATGAGTTCCGGGAAGGCCTGGCCCATCTGGCGGATCAGTTCGGGCACCAGCCGGTGCATCAGCGGCCGGTCGACGCCCAGCAGGTGGGCGTGGCGCATCGCGCGGCGCATGATGCGGCGCAGCACATAGCCCCGCCCTTCGTTCGAGGGCAGCACCCCGTCGGCCATCAGGAACGAGGTCGAGCGCAGGTGGTCCGCGATCACCCGGTGGTGCGTGCGACCGGGCCCGTCCGGATCGGCGCCGGTGGCGTGGGCCGACGCCTCGATCAGCGCGCGCATCAGGTCGGTGTCGTAGACGTCGTGCTTGCCCTGCAGCACCGAGCCCATGCGCTCGAGCCCCATGCCCGTGTCGATCGAGGGGCGCGGCAGGTCGGTGCGCGGGCGCCCATCGTCGTACTGCTCGAACTGCATGAAGACGAGGTTCCAGATCTCGACGAACCGGTCGCCGTCCTCGTCCGGCGACCCCGGCGGGCCGCCCGCGACGGTGGGGCCGTAGTCGTAGAAGATCTCGGAACAGGGGCCACAGGGGCCGGTGGCGCCCATCGTCCAGAAATTGTCGTCCGTGGCGATGCGGATGATCTTGTCTTCCGCGACGCCCAGCTTCTTCCAGATCCCCGCGGCTTCGTCGTCGTCGTGGTAGACGGTGACGCAGAGCCGGTCCTTGGGCAGCTCGAAGCCCTCGGTCACCAGCTTCCAGGCGAACGGGATCGCGTCTTCCTTGAAGTAATCGCCGAACGAGAAATTCCCCAGCATCTCGAAGAACGTCAGATGCCGGGCCGTGTAGCCGACGTTATCCAGATCGTTATGCTTGCCGCCGGCGCGCACGCACTTCTGGCTGGTCGTGGCACGCGTATAGTCGCGGTGCTCGACGCCGGTGAACAGGTTCTTGAATTGCACCATGCCGGCGGCGGTGAACATCAGCGTGGGGTCGTTCTTGGGCACCAGGCTCGAGGACGCCACCACGGCGTGCCCGTGCTCGGCGAAGTAGTCGAGGAAGGTCGAACGGATTTCGGACAGGCTCGGCATCGGCGGTCTCGGCCCTTCGCGGCGGCGCCCAGCCCGGGCCCGCGCGCCCCGCCTGCGCCCAGGTCGGCAAAACACGCCGCGGTCTAGCCTTGGCGGCCGACCCTGTCCAGCCGATGGGTCGGCCCTGCGCTGTGTGCGCCCCGCCGCCGGGGGCGCGCCGGGGATCAGGCCTCGATCACCCCGTCTTCGTCGTGCTCGACCCCGCCGGGCGCCAGGTCGAAGTCCAGCCCGTGGGCCGCGCGGATCTTGTCCTCGATCGCCAGCGCGATGTCGGGGTTGTCCTTCAGGAACACCCGGGCGTTCTCCTTGCCCTGGCCGATCCGCTGGTCGCCGTAGGAGTACCAGGCGCCCGACTTCTCGACCACGCCCGCCTTGACGCCCAGGTCGATCAGCTCGCCCATCTTCGACACGCCCTCGCCGTACAGGATGTCGAATTCCACCTGCTTGAACGGCGGCGCGACCTTGTTCTTGACCACCTTGACGCGGGTCTGGTTGCCGATGACTTCGTCGCGGTCCTTGATCGCGCCGATCCGCCGGATATCCAGCCGCACCGAGGAGTAGAACTTGAGCGCGTTGCCGCCTGTCGTCGTCTCGGGGCTGCCAAACATCACGCCGATCTTCATGCGGATCTGGTTGATGAAGATCACCATGCACTTGGAGCGGCTGATCGAGCCGGTCAGCTTGCGCATCGCCTGGCTCATCAGGCGGGCCTGGGCGCCGACCTGGGCCTCGCCCATGTCGCCCTCCAGCTCGGAGCGCGGGGTGAGGGCGGCGACCGAGTCGACCACGATCAGGTTGACCGCGCCCGAGCGGACCAGCGTGTCGGTGATCTCCAGCGCCTGCTCGCCCGCGTCGGGCTGCGAGATCAGGAGCTCGTCCACATCCACGCCCAGCTTGCGCGCATAGACCGGGTCCAGCGCATGCTCGGCGTCGACAAAGGCGCAGATGCCGCCCTTTTTCTGCTCCTCGGCCACCGTCTGCAGCGCCAGGGTGGTCTTGCCCGAGCTTTCGGGGCCATAGATCTCGACGATCCGGCCCTTGGGCAGCCCGCCAATGCCGAGCGCGATGTCGAGGCCCAGAGAGCCCGTCGACGTCGCCTCGATATCCATCGAGGTCTGTTGGCCGAGCTTCATGATCGAGCCCTTGCCAAAGCTCCGCTCGATCTGGGCGAGCGCGCTGTCCAGCGCCTTCTGCTTGTCCATTGCGCGTCGCTCCTCCAGTTTCATGACCGTCTGGTCCACCTGCTCAACTCCATTTACCCACGACCGGGCCAGGCCGATTCAAGTCGGCCCTTGTTCGGTAAATGTTCGCATAGCCGCGGCATTCCTCACAAGCGCAATCGACCCGACCCGGCACGGCCGTCACGCGAACGGCACCGCCACGCTGCGACCGAGCAGCCGTCTGCGCGGGCCTTTCGGCACGCCCGGCCGACGCCTCCCGCCGAGACCGTCGGCCGGACTACACAGCGGCAGCCACGTCCGTCGCCGCCCTCGGCAATCCCCCAACTGGGCCCCGAGCGCGCATGCCCGAAGACCCGCCCCGGTCGCCACTCGACGCTGCGCCAGCGTCGTGAAGAGAGGGTTAAGCCGCCCCACCCGCGCCGGGCCCGGCGTGCAACGGTCGTGCTTTGGGACGCACCGCGCCGCCCGATGCAAAAGGTTGCCGTTGCGACCCTTGCAGAGAGAAACCGGCGCGTTTGCCGTACCTTAGCTCTTGCCTGTCAGAATGGATGCTGGGTGGGAGGGGCACGCTTACCGGTTCGGAGGGCCCCAGCCATCCCGCACCGACCCCGCCCCGAACCGCAGCCGCCCCATCGCCCGCAGCCGGTCCGCCGGCTCACGCGGCGTCCGGCCGACCCAGCACCTCCTTCACCTTCGCCGTCAGTTCGCTCAGCGAGAAGGGCTTCGGCAAAAAGTGGTAGTCCGGGTTGTCGATCTGCTTGCGGAACGCCTCCTCGGCATAGCCCGAGACGAACAGCACCCGCACGTCCGGGCGCAGCTCGCGGGCCCTCGCCACAAAGGCTGGACCGTCCATGCCCGGCATCATGACGTCCGAGACGATGAGATCGAAGTGCTTGTCGCTCTGATGCAGGATGCCGAGAGCCTCCTCGGCCTCCTCGGCGATCACCACGTCGTAGCCGCGCAGACGCAGCGCCCGGGCCGCGAACGAGCGCACGGCCGCCTCGTCCTCGACCAGCAGCACCGCGCCGTGGCCGGTCAAGTCTACGGCCGCCGCGCCCAGGGCGGGTTTGCTGGGCTCGGCCGGCGTCGACGCCTCGACCCGCGGCAGCAGCACGCGAAAACAGGCACCGCCTTCGGGGCGGTTCTCGGCAAAGATCAGCCCGTCCGACTGTTTCACGATACCGTAGACGGTGGAGAGGCCCAGCCCCGTACCCTCGCCCTGCGCCTTGGTGGTAAAGAACGGGTCGAACACGCGGTTGATCGTGTCCTCGGGAATGCCCGTACCCTCGTCCGCCACGGCGATCTCGACATAGTCGCCCGCGGGCACGACGCCGGCCTCGCGGATCTCGTCCACGCGGAACAGCCGGCGGCGGGTCGAAATGGTGACCTCGCCACCCTTGGGCATCGCGTCGCGGGCATTCACCACCAGGTTCATCAGCGCCTGTTCGAGCTGGCGCTGGTCGGCGCGCACGTGGCCCACCGGCCCGCCCGGCGCAGGGTCCAGCCGCAGCTTGACCCGGTCGCCGATCAGCCGGTCCAGCAGATACAGCGTGTCCGAGATCACGTCCGAGATCGCCAGCAGCTCGGGGTTCAGCGTCTGCTTGCGCGAGAACGCCAGCAGCTGACGCACCAGCGCGGCCGCGCGGTTGGCGTTCTGGCGGATCTGGAGCAGGTCGGAGTATTCGGGCTGGGTCGCGTCCTTGCCCAAGAGCAGCAGGTCGCAATGGCCGTTGATCGCGGTGATCAGGTTGTTGAAGTCGTGCGCCACGCCGCCGGCGAGCTTGCCCACGGCCTCCATCTTCTGGGACTGGGCGTACTTGTCCTGCAGGGTCTGCAGTTCGGTCGCGTCGGCGATGACGGCGGCGATGCCGCGCCCGCCCTGGCTGCGCGCCGGCGCCAGGGTCAGCTGCAGCGCCCGCTCGCTGCCGTCGCCCACGGCGAACACCGTCTCGGCCATCGGCTCGGTCCCGCCCAGGACGGCGTCGAACAGAAGCTCCAGCCGCCGGCCGCGGCAGGCGAGGTGGGCGGCCAGCGAATCGCCCGGATTGGCGCGCCCGCCCAACAGCCGCCCCGCCGCGGCGTTCAGCCAGGTGATCCGCCCGCTGGCCGACAGGTGCAGCACCGCGATCGGCAGATCGTCGACATCGTGGCCGCCTGCACCGCCGGCGATCTCGACGCTGAGATCGAAGAAGAACACCTCGCAGGGCGCGTCCGACTGCACCGGTGCGCCGGGCACGAAGACACGGAACATCCGGTCGGTGCCGTCGCTGCACAACAGCCCGAAGCGGCCGGAATTGAGCTGCCCCTCCTCGGCGCTGAGCTGCGCCAGCACGCCGGCCGCATCCTGGCCGAAGAGCTCGCGAAACCGCATGTTCGATTCGATCTCGTCCTGCCCCGAGCGGCGGCAGAACGCGAACGGCGCAGCCTCGTACTGGTCCGACACGCTGGGCAGCACTGCCTGGCGCACCCGCCGCCCCGACAGCACGCGCCAGATCATCAGATCGTCGCCCGCCCGGACCACCGAGAGGAAACAGGGGCGCCCGCTCTCGACATCGCGGACCTGTTCCAGCGCGAAGCCGATGTGCGCCGCACTGCGGCTGAGGCGGTAGAGCAGCGCGTCGTCGCACTCGATCTGCCGGGTCAGCAGCGCGGCCACGTCCTCGGCCCGCTCGCTGTCGCTGCCGAAGGCGGCGCTGCACGACAGCACCTGACCGCCCAGACGGCAGAGCGCCACCGGATCGTCGGCGCGCTGCAGCATCTCGGGCAGCAGCCCCGGGCGCCGATCGTCGCCCGTCAGATCGCGAAGGCCGGGAAAGGCCGCCAGCAGCCCGACGGCGAGCGCTACGCCCCGGTCGGCGTCGCCCAGGCCGACCCCGAGACACAAATACGCCGCCGCGCCCAGCGCCAATGCCAGCGCCGCGGGTACGAGCAACCGGCCCGGGCGCGCACGGCGCACGCGACGGTCGATGAGAGCAGCGACGTGAGCGGCGCAGGCCATCCCGTTCGTTCTCTGATGCTTCCCTTTTCGATGTGCTACGGAAAAAAGGTTGCGACAAGGCTGATCTAAGGCCCGTCCAGGACTAGGGACGCGCTAGGTGTCAGGCGCGCCGCAAAAAAACCATCGCCGAGGGCGGGATCGGGCCGCAGGCTTAGGCGCGGCGCCGTCGCGCAGGTCTCGGCCAGGGCGGGCATCCGGTGGGCCAGCGCCGCCAGCCGGGCCTCGCCCTCGGCTGCCAGGAACGAGCAGGTGGCGAAGACGACCGTGCCACCGGGCCGGACCAGCGACAGCGCCTGCGCCAGGATACGGTCCTGCGTCGCGGTCATCGCAGCGAGGGCGGCGGGGGTGAGGCGCCACTTGGCATCGGGGTTGCGCCGCCAGGCCCCGCTGCCCGAACAGGGCGCATCGGCGAACACCAGATCGAAGCCGCGGCGGGCGGCATCCAGCGCTGCGTCGTCCAGGATCTCGACGCCAAGACCCGCCCGGGCGGCGCGGGCCGGCAGGTCGGCCATGCGGCGCGGCGCAGCATCGTAGGCGGCGAAGCGCCCCTGCCCGCCCGCCGCCGCGCCCAACGCCAGGATCTTGCCCCCGCCGCCTGCGCAGAGGTCCAGGACCGCCATCCCGGGGCGCGCATCGGCAAAGGCCGCGGCCGCCTGGCTAGCGGCGTCCTGCACCTCGATCAGCCCGTCGCCATAGGCCGGCCCGCGGGCCGCCCTGCGCGCGCCCGAGACGACGCGCAGGCAGGTGGGCGACAGCGGCCCGAGCACGGCCTCGACCCCCTCGGCCGCCAGGGCCTGGACCGCCGCGGCGGGCGCCGCACGCAGCGTGTTGGCGCGGAGATCGAGCGGCGCGCGGTGGCGGAGGGCGGCAAAGGCGGCCTCGTCGGCGCGCTCGGTCAACAGCCAGTCGGGCACGTCCAGCCGCACGGGCGGCGGTGCCTCGGCCAGCAGCGCGTCGGCGGCACCGGGCGCCACGAGGGCGGAGAGCCGTGCCGCCTCGGCCCCCTCGGGCCGGGCCGGGGCGTGGGCAACGGCGGTCAGCGCCGTCAGGTCCCCGCCCTGCAACACCGCGGCGGCCAGCACGGCGG
>JBCCMW010000158.1:0-8983 GCA_039026175.1 Pseudomonadota bacterium | reverse complement strand
TTTAGCTTTCACTTTTTCATCTTTTTATGTTGCAATTTCTGAAATCAGAGAATTTTTTACAAATTTTAAAAAAAACTTTTGACGTAGGAAATGACATGAGTAAATGTAATAAAATTGAGTCTTAAGAACGAGATTGTGTTTATTTATTATTTATTACTAGCTGCATTCGCAGCGTCGTACGCTGCGTAAGAATATTTGCTTGCGCTACTATAAAGCCCTTTTTCAATCAATAATAATCATTGATAGGGCACGTCGAAGGCCTGCACCAGCGTGGTCAGCGCGCGGAAGTCCTGCAGCGTGCCGGGACGGCGGCCGCGCACGCGGTCGTGGGCGTGGGGGGCGCCGGCGCCCGACTGGATGGCCAGGGTGCCGAGCTCCAGCGTCAGGTCGCGGTGGCGCGCGCCGGCGCGTACCGGGATCGATCGCGGCGCGGTGGCGAGGGCTGCGGCCACGATCTCGCCACCCAGCCGCACCAGCCCCGTGTCCTCGTCCACCACCGCGCCGGCGGCGCGGTACAGCGCGCGGGCTTCTGGCAGCAGGACGGCGATGCCCAGATCCTCGAGCACGCGCAGGGCCTGGTCGTGGATCGCGGCGACCCTGTCCTCGGTGAACACCGGGACGGTGGGAAAGGGCGGGCGGAGCTGGCGGTAGGCGACGCTGCGCGGCGGGTCGGGCGCGGGCTCGGCCGCGGGGCGGCGGCGGCGCGGGCGCGCGGGCCCGGGCGTGGGCCTGTTGGCGGTCGTGTCGCCCGCAGGATCGCCGGCGCCCGCGCTCACCGGGCAAACCAGGGGGCAACCCAGGGGGCGAGGGCAACCCAGGGGGCAACTCTGGGCGCGACTCGGGGCGCGACTTGGGGCGCGACCCAGGGCGCCACGCAGGGCGCGACCCAGGGCGCGACGCAGGGCGCGACCCAGGGGGCGACCCAAAGGGCGACCCGGGGGGCTGCCCGCGGCGGCGTCACAGGCGCATGGCCCGGCCCTGGGGGTCGTAGGGCGAGGGGGCGATCACGGTCGCTGCCCGCTCGGCCCCCACGATGTGGGTCGAGAGCGCCGTGCCGGGCTCGGCCAGCGCAGGCTGGATCAGCGCCAGCGCCAGCGAGGTGCCGAGCGTGTGCCCGTACCCGCCCGAGGTGACGAAACCGACGCGCCGCCCCTCGGCCCACACCGGCTCGAACCCGCCAGCATCGGCGCCGTTGGCGGCGACCTGCAGGGTGGCCAGCACCTGGTCGGGCGGCGGGCCGTCACGCTCGGCGATGGCGGCGGCCCGGCCCTGGAAGTCCTCCTTCTGCCAGTCGATCCAGCGGTCCATCCCCGTCATCCGCGGCGTGTAGCCCTGGGTGAACTCGCGCGACCAAATGCCGAAGCTCTTCTCCAGCCGCAGCGACAACAGCGCGTTGAAGCCGTATTCGCATAGACCCAAGCCCTCGCCCGCGGCCAGCAGCAGGCGGCGGAGCGCGATGTGCTCGGCCGCGTGGCAGTGGATCTCGTAGCCCAGTTCGCCGGTGACCGAGAGCCGGCCGACGCGCGCGCGGATGAGGCCGAGGTCGAGCGTGGTGCAACCCATAAAGGGCAGGGCGGCGGTCGACACGTCGTCCTCTGTCAACCGCTCCAGCACCTGGCGGCTGTTGGGGCCCGACAGCGAGAAGCCGACGACCGCGTCCGAGATGTCGCGCACCGCGACCCCAGGGGCCGCGTGGTCGGCAAACCAGCGCATATGCCAGGCGCGGAGATAGTAGGACCCCATGATCCACCAGGTGCCGTCGCCCCAGTTGAACACGGTCAGGTCGCCCTTCAGCCGGCCGGTGGGCGAGAGCATCGGCGCCAGCCGCGCGCGCCCCGGCCCCGGCAGCTTGGACGCCACCATCCGGTCCAGCCAGGCGCGGGCGTCGGGCCCCGTCACCTCGAAGCGCGAGAAGCCCGAAATGTCGAGCAGGCCCACCGCCTCGCGCACGGCGCGGCACTCCTCGGCCACGATGGGCTCGGCGTTCGAGCGTTTGAGGTTGGGCTTCTCCTCGAACGCGGGCGGGGCGAAGTAGAGCGGCACCTCCAGGCCCCAGGAACAGCCCCAGCGCGCCCCTGCGGCCGTCATTTCGCTGTGCGCGGGCGCCATCTTGAGCGGCCGGCCGGCGGGCAGCTGCTCGTTCGGGTAGGTCATCACGAAGCGGCGGCTGTAGAACTGCCCGGTGGTCTGGCGGATGTACTCGCGGTTTTCGGCAAAGGGACCGTAGCGCGCGATGTCCATGCCGTAGACGTCGGCCTCGGGCTCGCCGTGGATCATCCACTCGGCCAGCGACTTGCCGACGCCGCCGCCCTGCAGGAACCCCGCCATCACCGCGCAGGCGCACCAATAGTTGCGCACGCCCGGCACGGGGCCCACCAGCGGGTTGCCGTCCGGGCTGAAGGTGAAGGCGCCGTTGACCCATTTGCGCACGCCCGCGGTCTCCAGCACCGGGTAGCGGCGAAAGCCCAGGGCGAGCTCGTCCTCGATCCGGTCGATGTCCTCCTGCAAGAGCTCGATGCCATAGCTCCAGGGGGCGCCGTCCATCATCCAGTGCTTGTGGTTGACCTCGTAGATGCCCAGCAGCACGCCGTTCAGGTCCTGGCGCAGGTACGTGAACCCCTCCAAGTCCACGGTCAGCGGCAGCTCGCGCGCCAGCGCCGCGATCTCGGGGATGTTCTCGGTCAGCAGGTAGTGGTGCTCCAGCGGGCTCACGGGCAGCTCGATGCCGGCCATGCGGCCCACCTGCTTGGCCCACAGGCCGCCGGCGTTGACCACGTGCTCGCAGGTGATGTCGCCCTGCTCGGTCTCCAGCCGCCAGCCCTCGGCCGTGGGGTGCAGGGCCAGCACGCGGTTGTGCTCGATCACCTTGGCGCCGCGTTTGCGGGCGGCACCGGCGTAGGCGTAGACCGTGCCCGTGGTGTCGACATAGCCCTCGCGGTCGGCCCACATGCCGCCCAGGATCCCGTCGGTCGACATGATGGGGCAGAGCGCCTGTGCCTCTTCGGGGCCGACCAGGCGCACGTCCTCGATCCCCATGGTCTGGAAGGTGCGATAGGCCGACTGCAGCCACTCCCACCGCTCGGGCGTGCCGGCCAGCGTCAGGCCGCCGGTCATGTGCATGCCGACGGAGTGGCCGCTCTCGGCCTCGATCTTGGACAGCAGGTCGATGGTATAGGCCTGCAGCGCCGCGATGTTGGGGTCGGCGTTCAGCGCGTGCACCCCGCCGGCCGCGTGCCACGAGGAACCGGCCGTCAGCACCGAGCGTTCGACCAGGGCCACGTCGGTCCAGCCGAACTTGGCCAGGTGGTACAGCACCGAGGCGCCGACCACGCCGCCGCCGATCACGACCACCCGGAAGTGCTGTGCCGCCATCGATTCGTCCTCCCGAAACGGTTCCGCGGGCGAGCGTACAGGCAGCCCAGGTGCCCACACAGCGCGATTTCCGACATTTCGGAAGCCGCTTCCGATCCGCGGCGGGGCCCGGCTGGGCGCTTTGCCGCCCGGGCGGGGGCGCGATAGACGGGCGGGGCGGCGAGACGGCGTGGGGGGACGGCATGGCCGGGGGCAGCGACGGGGCGGACCCGCGCCGGGCGGCGATGAACCCGGCCGAGTGGCTGGTCCGTGCGGCGGTCCGGCGGCCGGGGGCGCCGGCGCTGATGCAGGGCACCCGGGTCCTGACCGATTACGCCGCCTTCGCCCGCCGGGCCGGCGCAGTGGGCGCGGGGCTGGCAGCCCGGGGCGTGACGCCCGGCGAGCGGGTGGCGCTCTACCTCGGCAACCACCCCGCCTATCTAGAGGCGCTCTACGGCATCTGGTTCGCCGGTGCCGCGGCCGTGCCGATCAACGCCAAGCTGCACCCCCGCGAGGCCGCGTGGATCCTGCGCGATGCCGGCGCCGTGGCGTGCTTTGTGGCGCCCGACACGCCGGCGGGCCTGCCCGATTTGCCGCTGATCGACGTGGCGGGGCCGGACTATGCGACGCTCGCCGCCGGCGCGCCGCTGCCCGGGCCGGTGGCGATGGTGCCGGGCGCGTTGGCGTGGCTGTTCTACACCTCGGGCACCACGGGGCGGCCCAAGGGCGTGATGATCACCGCGGCCAACCTGGTGGCGATGAGCCTGTGCTACCTGGCGGACGTCGACACGGTCGAGCCGGGGGACGCCGCGCTCTATGCCGCGCCGATGTCCCACGGCGCGGGGCTATACGCCCTGGTCCACGTGCTCCGCGGCGCGCGCCACGTGGTGCCCGAAAGCGGCGGGTTTGACCCGGCCGAGATCCTGGCCCTGGCCCCCACGCTCGGCCAGGTGTCGATGTTCGCGGCCCCCACCATGGTCCGCCGGCTGGTCGACCGGGCCAGCGCGACGGGGACGATGGGCGCGGGGGCGACGGGCGAAGGGATCAAGACCGTCGTCTACGGCGGCGGGCCCATGTACCGCGCCGATATCGAGGAGGCGGTCGCCGTCATGGGCCCGCGCTTTGTGCAGATCTACGGCCAGGGCGAGAGCCCGATGACCATCACGGCGCTGGCGCGCGAGCTGGTCGCCGACCGCAGCCACCCGCGCTGGGCGGCGCGGCTCGCCTCGGTCGGTGTTGCGCAGAGCGCGGTGCGCGTTCGTGTGGCCGACGCCGAGGGACGCACCCTGCCGCCCGACGAAACCGGCGAGATCCTGGTCAGCGGCGCCACCGTCATGGCCGGCTACTGGCAGAACCCCGCCGCGACGGCCGAGACGATCCGCGACGGCTGGTTGTGGACCGGCGATCTGGGATCGATGGACCGGGACGGGTTTCTGACCCTGCAGGACCGCTCCAAGGACGTGATCATCTCGGGCGGGACCAACATCTACCCGCGCGAGGTCGAGGAGGCGCTGCTGACCCACGCCGACGTGCACGAGGTTGCCGTCGTCGGCGCCCCGCACCCCGAGTGGGGCGAGGAGGTGGTCGCCTTCGTCTCGTCCACGCCCGGCGCGGCGCTGGACCCTGCGGCGCTGGACCGCCACTGCCTGGATCGCATCGCCCGGTTCAAGCGGCCCAGGCGCTATGTGGCAGCCCAGGGCCTGCCCAAGAACAACTACGGCAAGGTGCTGAAGACCGAGCTGCGCCGCCGGCTGGCCGAGGGCGAGCGCTGAGCCAGCCGCGCGACCGCGTAATTCTGGAACCCTGTTTCGTATGGCGGAAGGTGCGCCTCCTGCGGCATGATGGGCGCCCAGCATGGGCCGCATCCCGCCAGACCCCGCCGCGTTTCCGGCCGGGCGCGGGCGGCCCGGGGGCCAGCGACGGGTGCCGCGATGAACGAAGAGCCAAACCGCGCCAGTCTGCAGGTGCCGCTCACACCCTCGCGCGGGGCGGTGCTGGCGTGGAGCGCGGGCGTCGTGCTGGTGATCGGGCTGCTCGCGATCCTGTACGTCGGGCGCAGCCTGCTGGTGCCCATCGCGCTGGCGGTGCTGCTGTGGTTTCTGGTCAACGCCCTGGCGCGGCTGATGACACGGGCCGAGACGGTGCGCCGCGTGCTGCCGATGTTCGCGGCCAAGGCGCTGGTGATCGTCTGCTTTGTGCTGTTCGCGCTGTTCGCCGGGCGCACCATCGCGGGCGGCTTTGCCGAGCTCGGCTCGGGCCTGGAGCCCGAGAACAGCGTGCTGTTGTCGCAATTGTTGGGGCTGGTGCGCTCGGCCGGGCTGCCGGCCGACAATCTGAGTGAGCTGCTGTTGGTGCTCTATCCGTTCGACGATCTGCTGGCGGCGGCGGTCGACTTTGGGCGCGGCCTGGTCAGCGATCTCAGCCTGGTGTTCCTCTACGTGATGTTCCTGCTGCTGGATCAGCGCTTTTTCGGCGTCAAGCTCGCCAAGCTGTTCCCCGACGGGGCGCGCCGGGCCGAGGTGGACGCGGCGCTGTCGCAGATCGAGCGAGAGGCCGAGGTCTACCTGCGCCTGATGTTCGTGCTGAGCGGCGGGGTGGGGTTGGCGACCTTCGCAGTGTGCGCCAGCTTTGGGCTGCGCGGTGCGGCATTCTGGGGGTTCCTGGCCTTCATCCTGAACTTTGTGCCCACGCTGGGATCGATCCTGGCGGTGGCGCTGCCGGCGTCCTATGCGCTGCTCACCTTCAGCGATCCGCTGGCGCTGGCGGGCGTGATCCTGCTGCTGGCCGCGGTGCAGTTCGTGGCGGGCGAGGTGGTGCTGCCCCGGGTGATGGGCGACAGCCTGAACCTGTCGTCCTTCGTGGTGCTGCTCGCCGTGGTGTTCTGGGGCGCGTTGTGGGGACCAGTGGGCATGTTTCTGGGCATCCCGATCACCGTCAGCGTGCTGGTGCTGTCGGCGCGCTACGCGGGCACGCGGCCGCTGGCGGTGCTGTTGTCCAAGGACGGGCGGATCCCCGATCCCTCGCCCGCCGTGTGGCCCGCCGACGGCCAGGCGGGCTTGGCGCATGACCCGCGAGGCGGCCCGCGGCATCGCCGGCGGGGCGGCGCAGCGGCTGGTGCAGTCGGTGGTGGTCGATCTGGTGCGGCAGTGGCGCTGGTCGTTCCTGCCGCCCCTGATGGTGTACATCGCGGCCGGTGTGGCGGGGCTCACCTCGGTCGTCGGCGCGTTCTTCGTCAAGGATTACCTGAACCTCAGCGCCGTGTTTCTGGCGGGGTTGGCCTTCTGGGCCGGCCTTCCCTGGGTGCTAAAAATGCCGCTCGGCCATCTGGTCGACCTGATCTGGCGCTGGAAGGCGGCGCTGGTGGTGGTGGGCGCGGGGCTGATCGCGGCCAGCCTTGGCATCATGGTCGGCCTGATCGAGCACCGCGCCGCCATGACGGCGGTGATGGAAGCCGAGACCTGGTACGTGCTGTCGGCGCTGCTGGCGCCCACCGGCTACGTGGTACAGGATGTGGTCGCCGATGCGATGACCGTCGAGGCCGTGCCCGACACCGACGCCGAGGGCCGCCCCGTGCCCGAGGCCGAGAGCAAGGCCCAGCACACGACGATGCAGACCCTCGGCCGCTTTGCGATCCTGAGCGGGATCGCGGCGGTGGCGGCGGTGAACCTGACGGTGTTCGCCGACATCGAGGCGATGGACGCCGCAGCCCGACTGGCAGCCTACGGCGATGTCTATCGCATGGCGCTGGCGGTGCCCGTGATCTCGGTCTCGGGCGTTGCGGTGGCGGCGCTGATGGCGCGGCGACGGGCTGCGCGATTGCGCGCCCGCGGCGTGGCCGAGGCCGAGGTGCAGCGCCAAGTCTACGTCCCGGGCGAGCGGGTCGAGCCCGACTGGCGCATCTTTGGCGGCAGCCTGGCATTCGTGGTGCTGACGCTGGGCCTCGGCCTCTCGGATCTCGCCTATGCGGCCGAACTGGTGTTCGTGGGCACGCTCGCGGTGATCGCCTATCTGATCCGCCGGCTGATCCGATCGCTGGCGCCCGATCAGGCGCGCGCCCTCGTCGGTACGGCGCTGATCATCTTCGCGTTTCGAGCCACGCCGCTGCCGGGGCCGGGTCAGACCTGGTTCGAGATCGACATGCTGGGCTTTGACGAGCAGTTTCTCTCGGTGTTGTCGCTGATCACCGCGTGCCTCGCGCTGGCCGGTATGCTGGTGCTGCGTCCGGTAATGGCGCGCTGGCCGATCGCGCGGATCGTCGCGCTGTTGACGCTGGTCGGCGGGGTGCTGTCGCTGCCCAACATCGGGCTGTTCTACGGGCTGCACGAGTGGACGGCCGCGCGCACCGGCGGGGTGGTGGATGCGCGCTCTATCGCGATCCTGGACACCGCGGTCGAAAGCCCGCTGGGCCAGGTGGCGATGATCCCGATGCTGGCCTGGATCGCGCGCAACGCGCCGCCGGCGCTGAAGGCCACTTTCTTTGCGGTGATGGCGTCCTTCACCAACCTGGCCTTGTCGGCCAGCAGCCTGGCGACCAAGCATCTGAACGCCGCGCTGGTGGTGACGCGCGAGACGACCGACACCGCGGCCGACTACAGCCGCCTTGGCGTGCTCTTGATCGTCGTCGCGGTCGTCGGCGTCGCGGTGCCGCTCATGACAATACTGCTGGTCCAGCGGTCACGACTGCGCTCGGACGCCTGAGCTGTGCCGGGCTGATCTTGCGAGGCGGGCGTTTCGTTCTGCCATGGTACTGCCTGTCGCAATCTAATACAGATAGCGAGTCCGCATGCTTGGTGGTGCGGCGTGGACAGGGCGGCAGACCAAGGCATGCGACGTGCCGAGCGTTAGGTGGTTCATCGAGGATCAGTGCGCGCGACTGGTGGCCCGGGATTTTGCCGGGGCGGCGAGCGCCTTCTCGATCCCGTTGGTCATCGTCAGCGGCCGCGACAGCCGGGTGGTGTTCCGCGAAGATGAACTGCACGGGATCCTGGAGGGTCTGCTCGAAGAGCTGGCGTTGGGCGATCAGCGGGTGCTGCAGCGCCAACTGGTCGAGGAGAGCCAGGGCCGCAGCCTGACGATGCTGAGCTTCGTCGACCGCGTGCAGGGCCCGGACGGTGCCGTGTTGCTGGAGCTGCGCAGCTCATTCACGATGCGCCAATCGCTGGGCCATGGGGCCATCATGATCTGGACCGTGCTGGATGTGCCCGACGCGCTGGCCCGACGCCTGTTCGACGCCCGCCCGCCCGAACAGCGGCGGCGGTCGTGACTGTGGTGGCGGCCCCGGTGATATCGGCCGACCCGGGAAACGGGTCGGCGATCGTGGCGATAAGGCGCGCGCCGCGCCAATCGGGTTGGGCGGCGCCAGGGGTCGTGCTTACCCGCCGCAGGTGGCGGCCGAGCGTTTCTCGGCCCGCGGGATGGCGACCAGCCGCAGGCCGGACCGCTCCAACGTCTCCAGCACCTCGGCCAGATGAATGGCCTCGCCCGGGCGGATCGAGCGTACAGTGGGACCCTCGCCCGACCGCATGCGCGACAACGCCTCGGGAATATCGGCAAGGCGCCCCGTTTCGAGCGCGTCGTTGATCAGGATGGCGCTCGTCGCGGGGTCTTTGAATGCCGTCTTCGGTCCGTCTTC
>JBCCMW010000157.1:0-8988 GCA_039026175.1 Pseudomonadota bacterium | reverse complement strand
GCAACTGTCACTGGAATACGTCGCACTGGCCGAAGATGGACGCGGACACGATCCCCGCTCACGCTTCATCGCCCGACAACTTCGGGAAATTCAGCAACACAAAAAACAACAACCGTCAAACATTCTGAATTGAGAGGAAACAGAAAATGGCTAAGCGCAAAACAAGTAAGCAGCAGGACACAGCGGCAGCCAGCGGTATCACCACCGTTGGACTGGACATCGGCTACGGCGTGGTCAAAGTCGCAACTCGGTGCTGGTAGCTCTCGTCGCGCTGATCGTCGGCGGCGTCGGCGCCATCGTAGCCGGTCCCTACATCGCGCCGCACGTCCCCACGCCCATTGCCGACTTCCTGACCAGCCGCGGCCCGCAGGCCGACGACGACATGGCAGCCCTGTCCGAGCGGCTTGCGGCGTTGGAGAGCGGCGCCGCTGCGCAGGACGGCACCCTGACGAGCCTGGGCGAAACGGTCACCGAGCTCGGTGAAACGCTGGGCGCCGACGTCGCCTCGGCGTCCGCAGCGCTCGGCGCGCTGGAGGACCGCGTCGCGGCCGAGGAAGCCGAGGTCCCGCCCGACATGAGCGAGACCATCGCTGCCCTGCAGGCGCGCATCGAGGAATTGGAGGCCGCGGCCCAGATCGGCACGCCCGACGGTCTGGCCGACATTGCCCGCCGTATGGCTGCGATCGAGGCTGTGGTCGACCCCGAGGCCGATGCCGCCCTGGCCGCCCGGGTCGAGGCGTTGGAGACGGCCGAGCCCGAGGTCACCGGCAGCGACATGGCGACCCTGAACGAGCGGGTGGCCGAGCTCGAGACCGCCGAGCCCGAGGTGACCGGTACCGATGTCGCCGAGATCGGCGCCCGGGTCACCCGGCTCGAGAACGCCCCCGCCGCGGCCGAGGCGGCGACGGTGGCGACCATGGCCGCCGAACTGACGGCGTTGTCCAAGCAGGTCGACGCCGTCGCCTCGACGGTGGACGGCATCCGCGTCGGCATCGATCAGGCCGAGGCCGTGGCCGCGGCGGCCGAGGCCGAGCTGCAGGCGCAGCGCGCCGAGGCCGAGCGCCGGACCCTGGTGGCCGAGATCGCCGCCGCGACCGAGCGGCTGGAGGTCGCGCTGGAGAGCGGCAACGCCTTCGGTCCCGTGCTGGCCGATGTGTCGACCCGCGTCGGGCTGGCGCCACCCGAGGCGCTGGCCGCGGCCGCCGACGGCGTGGAGAACGACGCAGCCTTGCTCGACGCCTTCCCGTCGCTGGCCCAGGACGCGCTCCGCGCCGACGTCGCCGCCACGGCCGAGGAGGAGGGCGGCGTGCTGTCGGGCGTTTCGTCGTTCTTCGAGCGCCAGGTCACCGTGCGCTCGACCACGCCCGAGGATGGCGACGGCACCCGCGCGGTGCTGAGCCGGGTCGAGGCAGCGCTGCGCGACGGCGATGCCGGCACCGCCCTGGCCGAGGCCGAGACGCTGAACGAAACGGTGCAGGGCGTGCTGGGCGACTGGCTGGTCGCGCTGCGCACCCGGGCCCAGGCCGAGGCGGCGCTGGCCGAATACCTGAGCGCCGTAGGCGCGGCGACCGAAGGCTGAAGGGGAACGCCACGATGCTGAATTCCATCCTGAAGTTCGCGATCGTCATCGCGATCGTCGGCCTGCTGATCCTGGGCATCCACTTCCTGATCACCGTGCCCGAAGGCGATGGTGTGACCGTCCGGCTGCGCGGGTTTGAGGCGAACTACACGATCTTCGGCTTCGTGTTGGGCATCGTGGTGCTGTACGCGGCGCTCTACATCCTGATCCGGGTGACCGGCATCGCGCTGGCGCTGCTCAACTTCATCATCGGTAACGACAGCAGCTTTGGCCGCTACTTCGAGCGCGGCGACCTGCGCCGCGGGGCCGAGGCGCTGGCCCAGGCGCACGCGGCGATCGAGACCGGCGATCTGCGCAAGGCCAAACAGAAGGCCCAGATGGCCGAGCGCAAGCTGAAAAAGCCCGAACTGACGCGCCTGGCCAACGCCATGGCTGCCGAGAAGGCCGGCGATATCGAGAAGGCGCGCAGCTACTACCGAGCTCTGGCGGACGCGTCCGATACCGCGCTGGTCGGCGTCAAGGGCCTGCTGCGCCTGGCCGAGGGCGAGGGCGACCGCGACACCGCGCTGATCCTGGCGCGCACCGCCGCCGCGCTGAAGTCCGACGACAAGGAGATCCTGGACCAGCTCTACACGCTGCAGAGCCACAAGTACGACTGGGAGGGGGCGCGCGTCACCCTGGGCGCGCTCAAACGCGCGCAGTTGATTTCGCCCGCCGACGCGGCGCGGCGCGAGTCGATGCTGGCGCTGGCCCAGGCGGCCGAGAATGAGGACGGCGGCCGCCACGGCGAGGCGCTGAAGCAGGCCGTCGAGGCGGCCAAGATCGATCCCACCAACGTCGACGCGCTGGGCAAAGCGACCAAGCATCTGGTCGAGACCGGCGCCACCAAACAGGCGGCGCGGCTGGTAACTGAAGCGTGGAAGACCGCGCCCAGTCCCAACATCGCCGCCGTGTTCGCCAACCTGGAGCCGGCCGAGACCCCGGACCAGCGGCGCGCTCGCTTCGAGACGCTGTTCGACAGCAACCCCAAGCACCCGCAAACCTACTACACCCGCGCCGAGCTCGCACTGTTGCAGAAGAAGTGGGACGACGCCCGCGAGCAGCTCAAAAAGCTGAACGAGACCGAGCCGTCGGGCCGCTACTGCGCGATCCGCGCCGCGATCTCGCGCGGCGAGGGCCGGCCCGAGAGCGAGGTGCGCACCTGGCTGGTCCGCGGCATCGGCGCGCCCGGCGGCGGCGAGGGCATGATCGCGGACGCCACGCTGTTGCCGCTGCTGGTGGGTACCGCCGAGGCGCCGGCGCCGGCCAAAGCGCCGGGCAAAGCGATCGTGCCGATCGAAAAGGCCGAGGGCGAGAAGACGC
Organism: Pseudomonadota bacterium; assembly: GCA_039026175.1. Classification (GTDB taxonomy): domain Bacteria; phylum Pseudomonadota; class Alphaproteobacteria; order Rhodobacterales; family Rhodobacteraceae; genus Thermohalobaculum. The sequence continues at coordinate 6,047 of JBCCMW010000157.1, read as the reverse complement.
CCGAAAAGACCGCCTGACGCCTGGCCCCTGACGCCTGGCCCCGCGCCGTCTTTCGTCGCGCGGGTCAGGGGTCGTCTCGCGGCGGATCCGTCCCGATTTTTGCACTGCGGCACGCCTGCGTCGTCCAGCGGATCATCGCCGTTGCACGCCGTGCCCGAGCCTTGCGATGCGGCCTGCTGCGGGCTAGAGCGGCCTTGGGGAGAGCCGCGCGTCCCACCAGGGGCCGGCGGCGCATGTGGCGTTTGGTGGGGGTCTGGCCATGCGCATCGCGATGATCGGTGCCGGATACGTGGGTCTCGTCTCGGGGGCCTGCTTCTCCGATTTCGGGCACGAGGTGATCTGCGTCGACGTCTCGGCCGACAAGATCGAGATGCTGCGCCGCGGCGAGGTGCCGATCTACGAGCCGGGCCTCGACGCGCTGATCGCGCGCAACGCCGCGGCGGGGCGCCTGTCCTTTACCACCGATCTCAAGGCCGCGCTGGACGGGACCGAGGCGGTGTTCATCGCAGTCGGCACGCCCACGCGCCGCGGCGACGGGCACGCCGATCTGACCTATGTGTTCGCCGCGGCCGAGGAGGTGGCGCGCCACGTGCTTGCTCCCATCGTGCTGGTCACCAAGTCGACCGTGCCCGTGGGCACCAACGCCGAGGTCGCCCGCCGGGTGCGCGCCGCCAATCCGGATGCCGACATCGTTGTCGCCTCGAACCCCGAATTCCTGCGCGAGGGGGCGGCCATCGACGATTTCATGCGCCCCGACCGCGTGGTGGTGGGGGTGGACAGCGACCGCGCCGAAGAGGCGATGCGCGAGATCTATCGTCCGCTGTTCCTGCGCGAGACCCCGCTGGTGGTCACCTCGCTGGAAAGCGCCGAGATCATCAAGTACGCCGCCAACGCGTTCCTGGCGACCAAGATCACGTTCATCAACGAGATCGCCGATCTCTGCGAGAAGAGCGGCGCCGATGTGCAGCACGTCGCCAAGGGGATCGGGCTGGACGGCCGCATCGGTGGCAAGTTCCTGCATCCAGGGCCGGGCTACGGCGGCTCGTGCTTTCCCAAGGATACCGCGGCGCTCGCGCGTTCGGCGCTGGAGCTCGCCAGCCCGCTCAGGATCGTCGAGACCGTCATTGCGGTGAACGACGGGCGCAAACGCGCGATGGTCGACAAGATCGCCGCCGCGCTGGACGATCGGATCCGCGACCGCAAGCTCTGTGTGCTGGGCATCACCTTCAAGCCCAACACCGACGATATGCGCGAGGCGCCGGCGCTGACCGTCGTGCCAGCGCTGATCGGCCGGGGCGCCGAGGTGCGCGTGGTCGACCCACAGGGCCGCAAGGAGGGCGCCGACCTGCTGCCCGGCGTGCAGTGGTTCGAGGATCCCTACGAGGCCGCCGACGGTACCGACGCGATCGTCCTGTTGACCGAGTGGAACGAGTTCAGGGCGCTGGATTTGAAGCGCCTGGCGGGCTCGATGGCAGCGCCCGTGATGGTGGATCTGCGCAACGTCTATCGGCCCGAGGACGCGCGCGCCGCGGGGTTCGCCTACACCTCGGTCGGCCGCCCCTGAGGGCGCGGTGACCGGGGCCTACAGCGACGAGACGGTGCTGGTCACGGGCGTGGCTGGCTTTATCGGTGCCACGCTGGCCGAGCGACTGCTGAGCATGGGTCGCCCGGTGCTGGGGATCGACAATCTCAACGCGTACTACGATGTCGCGCTCAAGCGCGCGCGGCTGGCGCGCCTGGAGGGGCGTTCGGGGTTCGCGTTTCGCGCGCTGGACTTGGCCGACCGCGATGGGATGGCGGCACTGTTCCAGGCTGCAAAGCCACGCCGCGTGGTACATCTCGCGGCCCAGGCCGGCGTGCGCCATGGGCTGAAGGCGCCGTTCGACTATGCCGACGCCAACCTGACCGGCCAACTGGCGGTGCTGGAAGGTTGCCGCGCGGTCGGCACCGGGCATCTGCTCTATGCCTCCTCCTCCAGCGTCTACGGCGGGAATGCCAAGGTGCCGTTTTCGACGTCGGACAGCGTGGATCATCCGGTAAGCCTCTACGCCGCTACCAAAAAGGCGGGCGAGCTGATGGCGCACAGCTACAGCCACCTGTTCGGCATCCCGGCGACGGGACTGCGGTTTTTCACCGTGTACGGGCCGCGTGGGCGGCCCGACATGGCGTACTGGACGTTTACCGAGAAGCTTATGCGCGGCGAGCCGATCCCGCTGTTCAACCACGGGCGGATGCGGCGCGATTTCACCTATGTCGACGATGTGGTGGAGGCGGTCGTGCGGCTGATCGATCTGCCCGCGACGCCCAATCCGGCGTTCGACCGGGCGGCGCCGGACCCTGCCACCAGCTGGGCGCCCCACATCGTGTACAATATCGGGAACAGCCGGCCCGAGGAGCTGGCCCGGTTCCTGGAGATCCTGGAGCGCGAGACCGGCTGCACCGCGGTGCGCGCCCTGCTGCCCATGCAGCCCGGCGACGTGACCGAGACGGCCGCCGATACCGGCCCGTTGGAAGCCGCTGTCGGCTTCAAGCCTGCTACGCCGCTGGACGAGGGTCTGGCCCGCTTTGTCCGCTGGTTCCGCGGCCGAAACGCCTGAGCGCCATCGCAGCCGCCACGCACCGTTCAGGCCGAAGGCCCCGGAACCCGCACCGCCGGAGGCGCCTGCGGCGCGCCGGGGTTCCGGGGCCTTCGGCCGCCACGGGGTACCTCGCCCTCAGGCTATCAGGCTATCAGGCCATCAGGCGGCGATAGCTCACGGCTTCGGCGATGTGTCCGCGGCCGACGGCCGTCGCGCCCTCTAGGTCGGCAATGGTGCGCGCAAGGCGGAGCACGCGATTGTATCCGCGGGCCGAGAGCCGGTAGCGCTCCGCCGCCTTGGCGAGCAGCGCCTGGCCGGCGGCATCGGGCGTCGCTGCACCGTCCAGCGCCGCACCGTCCAGCGTCGCGTTCACCGCACCGTCACCGCCGCGCTCGGCCTGCGCCGCCCGGGCCGCGCCCACGCGGGCGGCGACCAGGGCGCTGGCATCGCCGTGGCTGGGCAGCGCCAGCGTATCCGCCGTAACGGCAGGCACATCGATCCGAATGTCGAAGCGGTCCAGCAGCGGTCCCGAGATCCGGCGCTGGTAATCCTCGCCGCACCTCGGCGCGCGACCGCAGGCACGGGCGGCGTCCGCGAGATGCCCGCAGCGGCAGGGGTTCATTGCCGCAGCCAACAGAAAGCGCGCCGGGAAGGTCACATGGTGCTCGGCCCTCGACACCGTGACCTCGCCGGTTTCGATCGGTTGGCGGAGGGCCTCGAGCACCGTCGAGGCGAACTCGGGCAGCTCGTCGAGGAAGAGGACGCCGCGGTGCGCCAGGCTGACCTCGCCCGGTCTCGCAAAGCGGCCGCCGCCGGTCAGCGCGGCGCGGCTGGCCGAGTGATGCGGCGCGCGATAGGGACGCTCGCGCCGCATGGTCCCGCCGGTGATCTCGGTCGCCAGCGAGTAGATGGTCGAGACCTCCAGCGCCTCGGCCGGCGACAGGGGCGGCAGGATACCGATCAGCCGCTGGGCCAGCATCGACTTGCCGGCACCCGGCGGGCCCATCATCAGGATGTTGTGGTTGCCGGCGGCAGCGACTTCGATCGCGCGGCGGGCGGTCTCCTGGCCCTTGACGTCGATCAGGTCGCCGAGCCCCCGGGCGGGCGCCACCGCGCCCGGCTCGGGCGGGGCGAGACAGCTCTCGCCCTTTAGGTGGTTGACCAGCGCGCGCAGGCTGGTCGGCGCCACCACCTCGCATGCCCCCACCCATGCCGCCTCGGCGCCCGAGGACGCGGGGCAGCAGAGCGCCTTCTCCGAGGCGGCGGCCAACAGTGCGGCGGGCAGGGCGCCGGGCACGCCGCGGACCTCGCCGTCCAGCGATAACTCGCCGAGTGCCACCAGACGGTCGATCTCCTCGGGCGGCAGCGCCTCGCACGCCGCCATCACGGCGAGCGCGATGGGGAGATCGAAGTGCGCACCGGTCTTGGGCAGGTCGGCTGGCGACAGGTTGACGGTGATCCGGCCCGAGGGCAGCGCGAGGCCCATCGCTGTCAGCGCCGCGCGCACCCGCTCTCGGCTCTCGCTCACCGCTTTGTCCGGCAGCCCGACGATCTGGAACGCGGGCAGGCCGGCGGCGATGGCGCATTGAACCTCGACGGGGCGCGCCTCGACCCCGTGGAAGGCGACCGTATGGGCGCGGGTGACCATGGCACGCGGTCCGACTAGGCTCCACTCGGCCCGCATGAGGCACCGTCAAGGTTAACCGCCCGTGAAATCGGCAGCCCGGGAGCGCGTGATGACGCAACGACGACCGATCCGCATGGCGAGGCCGAGCGGGTCTCCAACCCAGACCCGAACCCAGAGCCCGGCCCAGACCCCGGCCCAGACCCCAGCCCAGCCCCCAGCCCAGACCCCGGCCCAGACCCCGGTCCTGACCCTCGCCGAGACTCCGGCCCTGACCCCGGCCCTGACCCTCGCCCCGACCACAGCCCTGTCTGTGGCCGTGGGCGCGGCCCTGGCGCTGGCCGTGGCCCTGGCCGCCATGCCCGCCGTTGCCGGTCCGGCCGACGTGATCGCGGCCGAGGCGACGCGGAGCGGCGACACCTGGCGCTTTAGCGCCACGGTGGCCCACGGCGACACGGGATGGGAGCATTACGCCGACGCCTGGCGGGTGGTGGGCCCGGACGGCACGGTCTATGGCGTCCGCGAATTGGCCCACCCCCATGTCGACGAGCAGCCCTTCACCCGTTCGCTGTCGGGCGTCGCGATCCCCGAGGGGGTCGACACCGTCCGCGTCGAGGCACGCGACAGCGTGCATGGCTGGGGCGGGGCGGGCGTGGACGTGACGCTGCCGCGCTGAGCCGGCCACCGAGGAGACGCCTGTGTACGAGACCCGCAAGACCGTCTTCCAGGTCGAGATCGTGACGGCCGACAGCATGGGCACGACCTGTCCTTCGATGCGCCGGGTGGCGGCGATGGCGGTGTTCCGCAACCCGCTGGCCGGCATGGCGGTCGAGGATCTGTCCGACCTGTTCGAGATCGGCGGCGCGCTGGGGCGGGTACTGGCCGAGCAGGCGGTGCGCCAACTCGCCGGCCCGCCGGTCAGCTACGGCAAGGCGGCCATCGTCGGCTCGGACGGCGATTTCGAGCATGGCGGCGCGGTCATCCACCCGATGCTGGGCGCGCCGATGCGCGCGGCGGCGGGCGGCGGCGCGGCTGTGATCCCGTCCAACGTCAAGCTCGGCGCGCCCGGCACGGCCATCGACCTGCCGCTGGGCCACAAGGACGACCCCTGGTCCTTCGACCATTTCGACACCATGACCCTGTCGCTGCCCGACGCGCCGCGGGCCGACGAGATCGTGCTGTGCCTGGCCTACGCCGACGCGGGCCGCCCGTTGCCCCGCAGCGGCAGCCGCCCCGTTGTCGCCGACGATCCCGAGGATTGAGCCGCCCGAACGGGGGGCTTTCGCGCCCGCGGCAAAGAGGGTAAGCCCCGCCGGCATTCTGCCGGAGGACTGATCATGGGCTACCGCGTCGCCGTCGCCGGCGCCACTGGCACCGTCGGCCGTGAGATCCTCAACATCCTCGAAGAACGGGCGTTTCCCGCCGACGAGGTGATCGCGCTTGCCTCGCGCCGCTCGCTGGGCACCGAGGTCGCTTATGGGGACAAAACGCTCAAGACGCAGGACATCGATCAGTTCAACTTCACGGGCACGGACATCGCGCTGTTCGCCATCGGCTCGGACGCCACCAAGGCGACCGCCCCCCGCGCGGCGCGCGAGGGCGCGGTGGTGATCGACAACTCCTCGCTCTACCGCTACGAGCCCGACGTGCCGCTGATCGTGCCCGAGGTGAACCCCGACGCCATCGACCTCTACGCCCGGCGCAACATCATCGCCAACCCGAACTGTTCGACCGCGCAGATGGTGGTGGCGCTGAAGCCGCTGCACGACCGGGCCCGGATCAAGCGCGTGGTCGTCTCGACCTACCAGTCCGTGTCGGGCGCGGGCAAGGAAGGCATGGACGAG
>JBCCMW010000156.1:0-9000 GCA_039026175.1 Pseudomonadota bacterium | reverse complement strand
GTCGTTTTTCGGGTCCGGGTCCGTGAGGATCGTGGGGTAGGTACGTCGGAGCTCAGCCAAGCGCGCGGCGATATAACCCGCGCCATGGCCCTGGCCCAGGAAGGGCCAAGGCGGCGTGGCTCTACGCCCAGTTCGTGGTGTCCAAGACGGTGGACCTGAAAAAGTCCCACGTCGGTCTGACCTTCATCCGCGAGAGCACGATCGACCACCAGAGCTTTACCGAGCGCGCGCCGAAGCTGGGCGGGTTGATCGAGTTCTACCGCTCGCCCGCGCGCGTCGCCTGGTCGCCGACCGGCACCAACGTGCCGGACTACCCCAAGCTCGCGCAACTCTGGTGGCAGAACATCGGCGACGCGTCCTCGGGCGCCAAGACCCCGCAGGAGGCGCTGGACAGTCTCTGTCGCGAGCAGGAGCGTGTGCTCCAGCGGCTGGAGCGGGCCGGCGTGCAGGGCGATCTGGGGCCGAAGCTGAACGACGAGCAGCCCGCCGCTTTCTGGCTGGACCAGCCGGGCGCGCCCAAGGCGATGATCGAGGGCGACGAGGAGCCGCAGACCATCAGCTATGACGAGCTGATCGCCAGCTGGGTGGGCACCGAGTGACGACCCAGACGCCTGCTGGATCGTCCGCTCCGATCCAGCAGACCGCCGACATCGGGATCGGCCGCCGAAACTGATCCGACTGCAAAGCATCGGATCGCGGATTGGGGGCACGTCGGGCAACCGGCGTGCCCCTTTTGCGTGTCGCCACCCATTGCACGGACCGCTGGTGCGGTCTGAAGGTCACAGCGCAACAGGTCCTGTCGCGACAGAATCGGACACCATCGTTTCAAATTTCGGGTCCATGGTGTAACGAACGGTCCGGATCACCGCGCCGCGCCCGGTCGGCGCCGCCACACGGCGGCGTGCTCACGGCCGTTCTGCCGTAGGGCGCGCCTCAGGTCTCTCCTTGGGCGCCGCCGCGGCAACGGCCGTCAGGCATCTAATGGCAGGCCGCCGCGGCACACGAGCGACGAGGGAGGGCGATGCAGCACATCGAGACCGTAGAACTCCAGCACGCCGGGCAGGACAGTGCCGACGTTTCACACATCACCCCGCCGGCCACCGCCCGCAGCGCCCGGCGCCGCGCCGCGATGGTCGAGGCGGCCATCGAGGTGTTCAAGCGGCACGGTTTCGCCGCCGCATCGCTGGACATGGTGATCGAACGTTCCGGCGGCTCGCGACGCACGCTGTACGAACAGTTCGGCAACAAGGAAGGCCTGTTCATCGCCACCGTCGATGCGCTGCTGGACCGGGTGGTCAGCGGTTTTGCGCCCCTGCGCGATGCGGCAGGCGACCCGGAGGAAGACCTCACCAAGGCCGGCACCGGCTTTTTGACGGGCCTGCTGTCCGAGGATGGGGTTGCCGTCTGCCGCATGGTGATGGCCGAGATGGAGCGCTTTCCGACGCTGGGCCAGCGGTTCTACGACACGGGGCCGTCGCGGTCCTACGGCGCGGTGGCCGACTATTTGCGCTCCCAGACGGCGGCGGGACGGCTGCGCATCGCTGACCCCGATCTGGCGGCGCGCCAGCTGGTCGAGATGTTCAAGGGCGATCTGCACCTGCGCGCACTGCTCTGCGGCCAGCCGATGCCCGAGCAGCCGGTGCTGGAGGCGCATGTGCGCACCGGGGTGCGGATGTTCCTGCGCGGCACTGCGGCCATCGACACCGCCTGACACCGTTCGCCGCCCTCTCGAACGGTCGATCCACCGCGTGGCCGCGTGGCGCCACGCCTGCGCCAGGCGCGAGCGCCCCCTTGCCCGGCCGTCCCGGGCGCGCCCATAACCGCGCTATGCTGCGTCATATCTGCGAACGCCATCCTGCACGGGAGGACGGTCCCGCCCGCCGCGCCGACGCACCAACCCCGGCGCAGGGCGCCGGGGCATCGGCGCGCGAGGCCTCGCGCCGTCGGCTGCTGTTGGGCGCCGCGGCGGCCGGCTGGACCCTGGCGGGCGGTGCCCGACATGCCGGGGCTGGGGCCTCGGCAGGGCCGCTGGTCTTCGCCGCCGCCAGCATGACCGAGGCGCTCGTTGCCGCCGGCCGGGATTTTGCCGCCGCCACGGGCACTGCCGTACCGCGCTTCGCCTTCGCCGGCTCATCGGCGCTGGCGCGGCAGATCGAGGCGGGCGCGCCGGCGGGCCTGTTCGTGGCGGCGGACCCGCTGTGGATGGACCGGGTCCAGCACGCGGGTCTGCTGGTGCCCGACAGCCGGCGCACCATCGCCGGCAACGCGCTGGTCGTCGTGGTGCCGACGGGCGCGCGCGCCGAAGACCCCGCAGCCGCCCTGGCTGCCGCCACGCTGCTGCGCCCCGGCATGCCGCCGCCACCGCCGCTGGATGCAGGCAGCACCGGCCGTATCGCCGTCGCGCTGGTCGATGCCGTGCCCGCCGGCCGCTATGCCCGGGCGGCGCTTACCCACCACGGCTGGTGGCCCGCGCTGGCGCCGAGGCTGGTGCAGACGGGCGACGTTCGCGCCGCTCTGGCCTTTGCCGCGCGGGGCGAGGTCGACGCAGCCGTCGTCTATGCCACCGATGCGCTGGCCGAGCCGCGGGTGCGGACGCTGGCCCGCTTTGCGCCGACGGCGCACCCCGCCATTGCCTACCCCGCCGCGCTGATCGCGCCCGCGGACCCGGCTGCGCGTGCCTTTCTGGCCTTCCTGGAGGCCCCCCCGGGCCAGCGAGTGCTGGCCCGCCACGGCTTTCTGCCCGGACCCGCCGCGTGACGGGCAGCGCGCTGTGAGCGCCGCGGGCGGTACCCGAGCATGATGGGCCTGTCGGCCGAGGCCCAGGAGGCGGTGCTGCTCTCGCTCCGCGTCGCGGGCGTCGCCACGTTGGCCAGCCTGCCCTTCGCGCTGGCCGCGGCGACGCTGCTGGCCCGCGGGCGCTTTGCGGGGCGCTGGGTGCTGAATGGCCTGGTGCACCTGCCGCTGGTGCTGCCGCCGGTGGTAACCGGGTACCTGCTGCTGCTCGCCTTCGGCCGCCAGGGCCCGATCGGCGGGCTGCTCGAGGCGTGGTTCGGCATCACGTTCGCCTTTCGCTGGACCGGGGCCGCGCTGGCCGGGGCGGTCATGGGCTTTCCGCTGATGGTCCGTGCGATCCGCCTGTCGCTCGAGACGGTGGACCCCAAGCTGGACGAGGCGGCCGCGACGTTGGGCGCGGGACCCGTGTGGCGCTTCGCGCTGGTCACCCTGCCGCTGATCCTGCCGGGCATCGTGGCAGGCATGGTGCTGGGGTTCGCCAAGGCGCTGGGCGAGTTCGGCGCCACCATCACCTTCGTCTCCAACATCCCGGGCGAGACGCGGACGCTGCCGACGGCAATCTACACGTTTCTGCAGGTGCCGGGGGCCGAGACCGAAGCGGTGGTGCTGTCGGTGCTGAGCATCGCGATCGCGCTGGGCGCGCTGGCGCTGGCCGAGACGCTGGGCAGGGCCGCCGCCAGACTGACCGGCGAGCGCGGCGACGAGGCGCAGCCCCGAGCGCGGCGCACCCGCGATCACACCCCCCCGGGGCACGCGCCATGACGCTGGAGGTTGCGCTGCGCCACCGCTTCCCGGGCTTCGCGCTGGATGCCACGTTCGAGGCGCCGTCGGGGGTGACGGCGCTGTTCGGCCGCTCGGGCGCGGGCAAGAGCACCGTCGTCGCCGCCGTCGCCGGCCTGATGCGGCCCGAACACGGCCGCGTGGTCGCCGGCGGGCGCGTGCTGCTGGACACAGCAGCCGGGGTCGAGGTGGCCTGCCACCGCCGTCGCCTCGGCCTGGTCTTCCAGGAGCCGCGGCTATTCCCGCATCTCTCGGTCCGGCGCAATCTGGGTTTCGGTGCCTGGTTCGCCCCGCGGCTGGCGCAGGCCGCCCGGCGCGCCGAGTTCGATCGGACGGTGGCGATGCTGGGCATCGAACCGTTGCTGCAGCGCATGCCGCACAGGCTGTCGGGCGGCGAGCAGGCGCGCGTGGCCATCGGCCGGGCCCTGCTGGCGCGCCCGGCGATGCTGCTGATGGACGAGCCGCTGGCCTCGCTGGACGACGCGCGCAAGGCCGAAATCCTGCCCTGGATCGAACGGCTCCGCGACGAGGCCGGGGTGCCGATCCTCTATGTCAGCCACGCGCTGGCCGAAATCGCGCGTCTGGCGACCACCATCGTGGCGCTGGACGCGGGGCGGGTGGCGCGTGCCGGCCCTGCGGCCGAGGTGCTGGCCGATCCCGACAGTTTCCCGCTGATGGGGCGCCAGGAGGCCGGCGCGATCCTCGCCGCACGGGTGGTAGCGCACGAGGCCGACGGTCTGACGCGTCTGGACGTCGCCGCAGGTCCGGTGCTGGTGCCGCGGGTCGAGGCGCCGGCGGGTGCCACGCTGCGACTGCGCATCCGGGCGCGCGACATCATCCTGGCCCAGGCGCCGCCGCAGGGGATCAGCGCGCTCAACGCCCTGCCGGTCACAGTGACGCGGGTGGCGGCCAGCGACGGCGCGATGGTCGAGGTGGGGCTGGATGCGGCGGGCGAGCGGCTGCTCGCGCGGATAACCCAGCGCTCGGCCGCGCAGATGGGTCTGGCGCCCGGGCTTGGCTGCTATGCCGTGGTCAAAGCCATCGCCGTCGGGCGCCGCGACCTGGGTGCGGCAAGCGGCCCGCAACCGGCCGCGGGCGCGACCGCGGCCCCCCCGCCCGAACGGGGCAGCGATACGGGGACTACGGAGCTGTAGGCGGGCGGCCAGCGCGCGGCTGGCGGCCCGGGTGGCGGGCTGCCGTGCAAGGGGCGAGGGAACCGGCCGGCGCCCGCCACCCCGTGTCAGGGCAGCGAGTACGCGACGCCCTGGTTCTCGAACCGCGGCAGGCGGAAGATGCTGCCGCCCGACAGGGCCTCGGCCGTCGCCCGGCGCAGCCTGAACACGCCGGGGCCGATCAGCTCGATCGTGCCGCGGCGTTTGAGGGCGCTGAACGCCCGGCTCACCGTCTCGAAGCTGATGCCCAGATGGTCGGCGATATCGCGCCGCGACATCGGCAGCGCCGTCGCATCGCCCCCGCGCTTGAGGTCGGGGCCAGCGATCTCGGCGAATTCCTGCAGGAACACCAGGAGCCGCGCCTCGGCGGTCCGCGAGGCCATGGTCAGGAGCTGCAGCTCGCGCCGGCGGATCATGGCATCGACCATGCGCGAGCGCCATTCCGCCAGCACCGGGTTATTCTGCATCGCAGCGGTAAAGACCGACCGCGGCAGATGGCGCAGGGTCACATCGCTCACCGCCTCGGCCGTGGAATGCCAGATGCCCGAGGTGCCGAGACCGATCAGCGCCCCCTGGCAGGCAAAGCTGAAAATGTGCTTTCGCCCGTCCTCGGCCACGGTGAAGCAGCGCACGACGCCGCGTCGGACCTCGTACAGACCGTCGGCTGGATCGCCGTCGAGAAACAGCACGGCATCGGTGCGCAGAGCGACCGAAACGCCCCTGCGGCGGAACAGCCCGCCGATATGCGACGTGCCGATACGGATGATGTCGTCGTCGGATTCGATACGCGAGGTACTCAACATACTCTCCCAAAAAACACGGTTGGCGCACCGCAAGTGGAATACAATCGTCAACATTTACCAAGAACAAATTTACCAATTCTTGTATAATGACGCTTATAATGAGTTATCTATCGCCAGTATGTCCAAGTCTGGGAAGGACTAGGCAAGTGCAGGCGAACTAAAGATGAATGACGCAACCAGCAACAGCACAGCCGTTGCGGTTGCGCATCGCGGCAGGGCCCGATCAGCGGACACCGTTGCGGCTCTCGCTCAGATAGCGACGGATGATGTGGGCATAGAGCCGATGCTCGCGGGCCGCATCCAGTACCGGACGACCCAGGACCGCACGAGCCAGGACCGCGTGTGCCTTGGCCGCATGTGCCTGGGCCGCATGTGCCTGGGCCGGCGCGGCGCGCACGACGGGCCCGCAGTCCCCCAGCGCATCCCGGCCGGCGTTCTCGGTCCCAGGGCGCGCGCTGTGCGGCACCGGGTCGTGACGCTCGGTCCACGGTGTCGTGTCCGGGACGGCCTCGGCCGGCAGGCGGGCCGCCGGGGCGCAGAGATCGCCGCGCCGGGCGCCGGGCACCGCGCAGCGCGGGACGCGCGGCATCAGAGGGCGGGGCACCAGAGGGCGGGGCACCAGCGGCAACGGCTCCAGCGCGCGGGGCCCCAGCGTCAGCGGCGTCAGAGCGCGCGAAAGCAGCGAGCGCGGCGCCCTGCGACGCATCACGGCGCCAGGCCCGGTCGATGGGCGCTTTTCGGTCGAAGGGGCGGGGGTTGGCGCGTCTAGGTCGTCATCGGAAGTCGGCACATCCTGAAACATAACACGGCCTCACGGGCACAGAAGCGACGCGAAACGCGCCGCGCGGCATACACCAGCCGCCGTAATCTGAGTCGCACAGGCAGTGCAGGGACGCGCCGACAATCATCATACCGGTAAGAAACTTTACCGAAATCTTACGGCTTGCGGTCTACATCCTCGAGATACTTGGCGAGGATCGCTTCTTCATCTTCCGTTAACGGTGCCTCACCCGCGGATTGTTGCGTTCCAAAACGGCGCAGCCAGCGCCAAGCAAAGACACCGCCGACGAGCACAAGCACTGGGCCCGAGAGCCAGAGCGCGCCGTTCTGCCAGTCGAACGGCGGCGTCAGCAGGATGTACTGCCCGTAGCGGTCGACCAGGAATTGCCGCACCTCGGCGTCGCTGTCGCCGGCGACCAGCCGCTCGCGCACCAGCAGGCGCATGTCGCGGGCGAAATCGGCGTGCGAGGCGTCGATGTTCTCGTTGCGGCAGACCAGACAGCGCACGTCCTGCGAGATCGCGCGGGCGCGGGCCTCCAGCGCGGGATCCTCCAGGATCTCGTCGGGCTGCACCGCGTGGGCGGGACCGGCCGGCAGGCCCGCCAGCAGCCCGACGGCCAGCAGCACCGGCGCCAGGACGGCCGCTCTCACGGCCGCACCCCGTCGGCGCTGCGGGCCACGGCATCGCCCGGCCGGGCGGCGCCCAGGCCGGGCGCGGTCTCCAGCGTCCGGTCCTTGCGATGCTTGGCGACCGCGCCGACGCGATAGCGCCGGTCCGTCAGGCTGACGAGGCCGCCGAGCGCCATGATCATCGCACCCCACCAGATCCACACCGCAAAGGGCTTTACATAGGTGCGCACGGTCCACTGGGTGCCGCCCTCCTGCCGGTCGCCCAGCACCACATAGACGTCGCGCCAGATGTTGCTGTCGATCGCGGCCTCGGTGGTGGGCTGGCGCGCCACCGGGTAGGCGCGCTTTTCGGCACACAGCGTCTCGAGCGCCCGGCCCGAACCGTCGCGCAGGGTGAAGCGGCCAACCAGGGTGGAGAAGTTGCGCCCCTCGTCGCCCTTCAGCCACGCGTCCTGGCCGATGCTGCAACCCTCCATCGCGAAAGGCGCGCCGAAGGGCAACGTATCGACGGCGTCGAAATCCAGCCGATAGCCGGCGATCAGCACCGTGTCGCCGGGTTCGTACAGGTTGATGTCCTCACGCTCCCACGCGGTGATGGCCGCGATGCCGACGGTCATGACGGCGAGGCCCGAGTGGGCGAGCCATTTGCCCCACTCGGCCCGCGGCAGACGCGCCAGCCGGCGGAGGCCACCCTGCAGCCCTGCACGCGGCCAGCCGGCCCGCTCGATCAGCTCGACGACCGCGCCCAGCACCATCCACACGGCCAGCGCGATGCCCACGGGCGCCAGCAACGCCGCCCCCGTCTGCAGGCCCCAGACCACGCCGCCCACGGCCAGCGCAGCCGCCTCGGCCCACCACAACTTGGACAGCACACGCCCCATGTCGGCGCGCTTCCACGCCATCAGCGCGCCCAACGGCAGCACGATGAACAGCGCCACCATGAACGGCGTGAACACCCTGTTGAAGAACGGCGCCCCGACCGAGACGTCCTGGTCGAACAGCGCCTTCGAGATCAGCGGCTGGAACGTGCCGTGGAACACGACCGCCGCCGCGAACACCAGCAGCAGGTTGTTGACGATCAGCGCGGTCTCCCGGCTCTCCAGCCGGAACACGCCCTCGGACCGCATCGTAGGCGCGCGCCACGCAAACAGCGTCAGCGACCCGACCAGCGCGACGGCCAGGATGGCCAGGATCACCAGCCCCTTGGTCGGCGAGGTCGCGAACGCGTGCACCGAGGTCAGCACGCCCGAGCGCACGATGAACGTGCCGATCAGCGACAGCGAGAACGCGAGGATCGCCAGCAGGATGGTCCAGACCTTGAGCGATGCGCGCTTCTCGGTCACCACGGCCGAGTGCAGCAGCGCTGCTGCCGCGAGCCAGGGCATGAACGACGCGTTCTCGACCGGGTCCCAAAACCACCAGCCACCCCAGCCCAGCTCGTAGTACGCCCAGTAGGAGCCGAGCGCGATGCCGATGGTCAGCGCCACCCAGGCCGCCAGCGTCCACGGCCGCACCCAGCGCGCCCAGGCAGCGTCGACCCGCCCCTCGATTAGCGCGGCGACGGCAAAGGAGAACGCCATCGAGAGCCCGACATAGCCGACGTAGAGGAACGGCGGGTGGAACGCGAGGCCGGGGTCCTGCAACAGCGGGTTCAGGTCCGACCCGTCGGCCGGGATCGGGAACAGCCGCTCGAACGGGTTTGACGTGAAGATCGTAAAGGCCAGGAACGCCACCCCGATCATACCCTGCACCGCCCGCGCCCGCGCCTTGTGCGGCCGCGGCAGGCGACGGCCGACGGCCGCGACCATGGCGCCGAACAGCGCGAGGATCAGCACCCACAGCAGCATCGAGCCTTCGTGGTTCCCCCACACGCCCGTCACCTTGTAGAGCAGCGGCTTGGCCGAGTGGGAATGGTCGGCGACCAGCTTGACCGAGAAGTCCGAGGTGACGAAGGCGTGGGTGAGCGCCGCAAAGGACACCGCGATCAGCGCGAACTGCACCAGCGCCGCGGGTGCCGCGCTGCGCATCCAGTCTGCCCAGCC
>JBCCMW010000155.1:0-9035 GCA_039026175.1 Pseudomonadota bacterium | reverse complement strand
GCGCGCCGACGGCTCTGCGATGATCGCCGCCCGCAGCGCCGGGAGCCGCCATGACCGTCATCCGATCCGCCGTCGACCCCCGCGCGGCCGACTTTCGCGACAATGCCGCCGCCTTCGCCGCCAGCGCGGCGGTGGTGGAGAAGGCCGCCGCCTGGGCGCTGGAGGGCGGCGGGGCCGAGGCGCGCGCCCGCCAGCACGCCCGCGGCAAGCTGGCCCCGCGCGAGCGGGTCGAGCGGCTGCTGGACCCCGGCTCGCCGTTCCTGGAGGTCGGCCTGTTCGCCGCCCACGGCATGTACGACGGCGACGCGCCTGCCGCGGGCGTGATCGCCGGCGTCGGCCTGGTGCACGGGCGCCAGGTGATGGTCGTGGCCAACGACGCCACGGTGAAGGGCGGCAGCTACTTCCCCGTCACCGTCAAGAAACACCTGCGCGCCCAGGCGATCGCCGAGGCGTGCCGTCTGCCCTGCGTCTATCTGGTCGATTCGGGCGGCGCCAACCTGCCGCGCCAGGACGAGGTGTTCCCCGACCGCGACCATTTCGGCCGCATCTTCTTTAACCAGGCGCGCATGTCCGCCGCCGGCATCGCCCAGATCGCCGTCGTGATGGGCTCGTGCACCGCCGGCGGCGCCTATGTCCCCGCGATGTCGGACGAGGCGATCATCGTGCGCGACCAGGGCACGATCTTTCTGGCGGGCCCGCCCTTGGTGAAGGCCGCGACGGGCGAGGTCGTGTCGGCCGAGGATCTGGGCGGCGGCGACGTGCACACCCGCCTGTCCGGCGTCGCCGACCACCTGGCCGAGGACGACACCCACGCCCTGTCGCTGGCCCGCGCCGCAGTCGCCAACCTGAACCTGCCAGCCGCCCGGCTGCCCGAGGGCGAGGCACCCCGCTACGACCCGGCCGAGATCGCGGGCATCCTGCCCCCCGACACGCGCGTCCCCTTCGACATCCGCGAGGTGATCGCCCGGCTGGTCGACGGCTCGCGCTTCGACCCGTTCAAGGCCCGCTTCGGCGAGACCCTGGTCGCCGGCTTCGCCCAGATCATGGGCCAGCCCGTCGGGATCCTGGCCAACAACGGGATCCTGTACGCCGAAAGCGCGGTCAAAGGCGCCCATTTCGTCGAGCTGTGCTGCCAGCGCCGGGTGCCGCTGCTGTTCATCCAAAACATCACCGGCTTTATGGTCGGGCGGCGCTACGAGAACGAGGGCATCGCCCGGCACGGCGCCAAGCTGGTGACCGCCGTCGCCTGCGCCGAGGTGCCCAAGATCACGCTCATCGCCGGCGGCAGCTTCGGTGCGGGCAACTACGGCATGTGCGGGCGGGCCTATGATCCGCGGTTCCTGTGGACCTGGCCCAACAGCCGCATCTCGGTCATGGGCGGGTTCCAGGCCGCGGGCGTGCTGGCGACGCTGCGGCGCGAGGGGATCGAGCGCAAAGGCGGCGCCTGGTCGGCCGAGGAGGAGGACGCCTTCAAGGCCCCCATCCTGGCCCAGTTCGAGGAACAGGCGCACCCGCTCTACGCCTCGGCCCGGCTGTGGGACGACGGCATCCTGACGCCCCAGAACACCCGCGCAGCACTGGCCCTGTCGCTGATGGCCGGCCTGAACGCCCCCGTGCCCGAAACCCGCTTCGGCGTCTTCCGCATGTAAGCGCGCCTCGGCGGACCAGGCGGGACACGCCATGCCAGAACGACCGCCATCGACGATGGACCGTATCGCTCCGCAGCAGGCTACGCCTGGCACGGCCCCCCGCGCCCAGTCATCGCGCGCCCAGTCATCGCGCGCCCAGTCATCGCGCGCCCAGTCATCGCGCGCCCAGTCATCGCGCCCCCGCTGATCGTGCGCCTGCTGATCGCGCGCCCGGGGATCGCGCGCCCGAGGATCGCGCCCCCCAGGGATCAGGCGCCTGGGGATCGCGCGCCTGGGGATCACGCGCCTGGGGATCACGCGCCGGGGGATCGCGCGCCGGGGGATCGCGCGGCCAGTAATCGCGCGCCCCGGTAATCGCGCGCCCGGTGATTGCGTGGCTGGGTCGCGCGCGCGGGACCCCGGCCCCCTTTTCCTGCCTCCTTTGCATGCTCATCTCCAGCAGCGCAGCGGGGCCGGAGGGGGCATGGCGGGCGACGGGTTGATCGGCAGGCTGAGCGCGGCGCTACAGCCGCCCCGCCGCATCGAGGTCTTGCTCTTCCTCGTGCACGACGGGCCCGAGGCCGAGGATTACGGCCTGGTCCTCGACCTGCCAGCCTTTATGGCGCTGCCCAACGCCCGCCCGCGTGACAGCGCGTGGCTGCACGTGTGGGCCGGGCGCCAGGACTTCGCGCGCCACCGGCTAGCCCAGCGTCTGCGCGGCTGTCTGGCGACCGAGTTCGACGCGATGACCCGGGCCATGGAGGCGGAGCTGGCGACCGCCGGCTCGCCGGGCCTGGTCTCGCGCGTGCTGGGGGCCGAGGCCGACCCGATGACCAAGCGCCGCGCGCTGGCCGAGGCTGTGGCCGCCAAGCAGCGGCTGGTCGACCGCGCGCTGGACGACGTGCGCGTCGCGCTGCATCGCGAGCTCTGGGCCTATGCCTGGCGCGGGCAGGCGCCGGGGCCGATGACGGGCATGGACCGCGCCGCCTGGCCCCTGCCCGACCACGTGCGCGCCGCCCTCGCCTGACGCCCCCGGGGCGCTGCGCGCGGCCCCTTCCCGGCGGCGACGCGCAGCGATACGAGGGGGCCATGGTCACCCGCCTGCTTATCGCCAACCGCGGCGAGATCGCCGTCCGCATCGCCCGCACCGCACGCGCCCGCGGCATCGCGACCGTGGCCGTCTACTCGGACGCCGACCGCGACGCGCTGCACGTCGCCGCCTGCGACACGGCGGTGCGGCTCGGCCCCGCGCCCTCGGCCGACAGCTACCTGCGCATCGACCGCCTGATCGCCGCCGCGCGCGACACAGGCGCGGACGCGGTGCACCCGGGCTATGGCTTTCTGGCCGAGAACGCGGGTTTTGCCGAGGCGGTCGCGGCCGCGGGCCTCGCTTGGATCGGCCCCCCGGCCGACGCGATCCGCGCCATGGGCCCCAAGGACGCGGCCAAGCGGCTGATGGCCGGCGCCGGCGTCCCCGTCGTGCCCGGCTACCACGGCCAGGACCAGGACCCCGCGCACCTGGCGGCCGAGGCCGAGGCGATCGGCTACCCCGTGCTGATCAAGGCCCGCGCGGGCGGCGGCGGCAAGGGCATGCGCCTGGTCGAGGGCGCCGCAGGCTTTGCCGAGGCGCTGGAGCGCGCGCGGTCCGAAGCCCGCTCCAGCTTCGGCGACGACCATGTGCTGGTCGAGAGGTTCGTGGCCAACCCGCGCCACATCGAGGTCCAGGTGTTCGCCGACGCGCACGGCCGCGCGATCCACCTGTTCGAGCGCGACTGCTCGGCCCAGCGGCGCCACCAGAAGGTGCTCGAGGAGGCCCCCGCCCCCGGCATCGGCCCAGGCTTTCGCACGGCGATGGGCCAGGCGGCAGTGCGCGCGGCGCTGGCCTGCGGCTATCGCGGGGCGGGCACGGTCGAGTTCATCGTCGACGGCGCCGCGCTTGCCGCCCACGCGGCGGCCGAGGCCGAGGGCCGCGACCCGGGCCCGGCCGAGGGCTTCTACTTCATGGAGATGAACACCCGCCTGCAGGTCGAGCATCCGGTGACCGAGGCGGTGACGGGCCTGGACCTGGTCGCGCTGCAACTGGACGTCGCCGAGGGCCGCGCCCTGCCAGCGCAGGAGAGCATCGCCATGTCCGGCCACGCCGTCGAGGTCCGGCTCTACGCCGAGGATCCGGCCCGCGGCTTCCTGCCCCAGACCGGGCGGCTGGCGGCGCTGGCGCTGCCCGATCCCGCGGCCCACCCGGGCCTGCGCGTCGATGCCGGCGTGCGCGCGGGCGATACCGTCAGCCCCCACTACGACCCGATGATCGCCAAGATCGTGGCCCACGCGCCGACGCGCACGGCGGCGTTCCAGCGGCTGGACGCGGCGCTGGCGGACACGCACCTGGCGGGGATCGCGGCCAACCTGGGGTTCCTGGCGCGCCTGGCCGCGCACCCACCGATGCGCGACGGCACGCTGGACACCGGCCTGATCGCCCGCGCGGGCGCGGCGCTGACCGACGAGCCCGCGGCGACGGCCGAGGACCTGGCCCTGGCCGCGGCGTGCCTTGCGGGCCTGGCCGGCGCGGTGCACCCGCTGGCGGGCTGGCGCGCCTGGGGCCCCGGCACCAGCCGCCTGCAGCTGGTCCAGGACGAGACGGTGCACGATATCGCCCTGGCCCGCGCGGGCGTCGACGGGATCGCGGCCGAGACGCCGCTGGGCCCCGCCGCGCTAACCCTCGCCCTCCTCGGCGGCAGCGCCTGGCGGGTCGAGGCGTCGGGGCGCGTCTGGCGGGTGCACCTGCACCGCCACGGCGACACCGTCACCCTGGCCACCCCCGGGGGCCGTCGCCTGACCCTCGCCCGGCGCGACCCGCGCGCGGCGGCGGCCGCGGCGGCGGCGGGGGCCAGCGGCGACACCGTGGCCGCTCCGTTGCCGGGCCTGGTGCAGAGCGTCGCCGTGGCCGCGGGCGACGGCGTGATCGCGGGCCAGGTGCTGGCGGTGATGGAGGCGATGAAGATGGAGCACACGCTGCGCGCGCCCCGCGACGGCACGGTGGCCCGCGTCGCCGCCGCCGCCGGCGATCAGGTGGCCGAGGGGACCGTGCTGCTGGCGCTGGAGCCCGAGGCATGAGCGCGCCCCAGGCCATCGAGATCGTCGAGGTCGGCCCGCGCGACGGCCTGCAGAACGAGCCCCGCGCCATCCCGACCGCCGACAAGATCGCCCTGGTCGACGCACTTTCGGCCACCGGGCTGCGGCGGATCGAGGCGGCCGCCTTCGTCTCGCCAAAGGCCGTGCCGCAGATGGCCGACGGTGCGGCGGTGATGGCCGGGATCGCCCGCTGTCCGGGCGTGCGCTATGCCGCGCTCGCGCCCAACCTGCGCGGGTTCGAGGCGGCCTCGGCCGCAGGCGTGGACGAGGTGGCCGTGTTCGCCGCAGCCTCGGAGGCGTTCAGCCGCGCCAACATCAACGCCACCATCGACGAGAGCCTGGCGCGCTTCGTCTCGGTCGCCGCGGCGGCGCGCGAGGCGGGGCTCGCGCTCCGCGGCTATGTCTCGACCGTCGTGGTCTGCCCCTATGCCGGCCCGGTGCCGCCTGCGGCCGTGGCGCGGGTGGTCGAGGCGCTGTTCGCGCTCGGCTGCGGCGAGGTCAGCTTGGGCGACACCACCGGTCGCGGCACACCCGAGACGGTGGACGCCATGCTGGGCGCCGTGCTGGACGCGGCGCCGGCCGCGCAACTGGCCGGGCATTTCCACGACACCAACGGCCGGGCGTTGGAGAGTGTGGCCACGGCCTATGCCCGCGGGATCGCGGTGTTCGATGCCGCGGCAGGGGGCCTCGGCGGTTGCCCCTTCGCGCCCGGGGCCAGCGGTAACCTGGCCACCGGCGCGCTGGTCGACTGGGCCGCCGCCCGCGGCATCGCAACCGGGGTCGACCGTGCGGCGCTGGCAGCGGCCGAGCGCCTGGCCACCAGCCTGAGGGAGCCCCGCGATGTCGAACCCGCCGACGCCGGCTGAGCCCGCGACCGAGGACGACCGCCCCGTGCTGGTCGAGACCGACGCCCGCGGCGTTGCGACCATCACGCTGAACCGCCCGGCACGCCACAACGCGATGAACGCCGCGATGATTTCGGCGCTGGCCGAGGCGGCCGCACGGCTGGGCGCCGATCCGGCCGTGCGCGCAGTGGTGATCGCCGGGCGGGGCGAGAGTTTCTGCGCGGGCGCCGATCTCGACTGGATGCGCGCCCAGGCCGAGGCCACCCGCGACGGGCGGATCGCCGAAGCCGGGCGGCTGGCGGCAATGCTGGGGGCGCTCGACCGCCTGCCCAAGCCGCTGATCGCCCGGGTGCACGGCCAGGCCTTTGGCGGCGGGCTGGGCCTGATGGCGGTGGCCGACGCCGCAGTGGTGGCAAAACCGGGGCGCTTTGCCTTTACAGAGGTCCGATTGGGCCTGACCCCTGCCACGATCTCTCCGTACGTGGTTACCCGGATAGGCAGAGCGGGGGCGCGCGAGGTGTTCTTTTCCGGCAGACCCTTTGGGGCCGAGGACGCGGTGCGCTTGGGCCTGGCCGCCGAGGCGGTGGCGCCCGAGATGCTGGACCAGGCAGTGGCGGGTCAGGTCGCACCGTATCTCGCCGCAGCGCCCGGCGCCGTGGCGGCGGCCAAGGCGCTGGTCGACCGGCTGGCCCCCGGGCCCACCGACGCGACCGTGGCGATGACCGTCGACGCGCTGGCCGACCGCTGGGAGAGCGACGAGGTGGCCGAGGGCATCGATGCCTTCTTCGCCAAGCGTCGCCCGGCCTGGAGAGACGGACGATGACGCGGTTCACGCACCCCCACCGGCCCCAGCCCAGCCGCGCCGAGACCTGGCGCGATCTGCTGTGGCGCGCGGCCGGCACGGCGCTGGCGCTGGGCCTGATCGCGCTGGCCGCGATGCCCGCCAAGGGTGGCGACCAGACCGACGGGGACGGCGGCGCGATGTGGCACGAGGCCGAGCAGGCCGCTGCCGCCGGCGACTGCGGCAGCGCCGAGCCGATCTACCGCCAGATCCTCTCGACAGGGACCGAGCCGGCAGACCGGATCGACGCGACCCACGGGCTGGTGCTGTGCGTGGCGACGCCCGACGACCCGTGGGCCGCACGCGAGCTGATGGCCGACCTGCTGCCGGTGGTGCTGCAGCATCACGGCCCGGCCTCGCCCGGGCTGGTGCGCCACCACTCGATCTGGGCCGAGGCGGAAGTGCGCGCAGGCGCGCTGGACGTCGCGTGGCGCCGGGCCGAGGCGGCGATCCTGGCGTCGCACGCGGCCGGCCACATCGACCCGTTCGACCACGCGGCCGAGATCTACCGGCTGGCGGCGATCCAGCTTGCGCGGGGCCAAGGCGATGCCTTTATCGTGTTCCTGCAGGCCGAGATGCAGCGCCTGACGCGCGCGCACTGGGCCGCCTTGGACGACGGGCCGCTGTTCATGGAATTGACCGCGCCGCTGCCCGAGACCGCCGATCCCGCTGTGCTGCAGGCATGGGTGCGGGCCGGGTTGCAGGATCTCGATCCGCGACCGCTGTATCTGGCGCTGCTGGGCGAGCAGCCGGCCTGACCCGCGCGCGCCACGCCGGATCGCTCATCCTTTCTGATCGTCGTCCGGGTAACCCTCGAACCCCTGCACGACCCAGAGCGCAAAGCTGTAGTGGCGGTCGCGATGGGTGTCGAAGCGGCCTTCGTCGACCAGACGCGCCTCGCGAAAGGCCGAGGGCATGGTTCCGGCCCCGGGCAGCGCGTCGCCCTGGCCGTAGAGCACCAGCAGCATGCGCCGCTCGTCGCCGGGCGAGAGGCGCGCGACCAGCTCGTGGTGGTTCTGCGGCGCGGGCAGCGGCGCCCAGACCGCGATCTCGTCCCAGCCGAGCCCGCCCAGGAACATGCACTCCGACAGCCGCCGCCGGTCGAGCGAGAGCATGGTCTCGGCGCCCTCCTCCGCCATCGCGGCCAGGGCGCGGTCGCAAAACGGCTCGGCCAGGCGCATCTTTTTGAACGGATCGGTACTGCGGGCAAGCGACGGGCCGTCGGCGGCATAGACCGCGGCCAGTCCGTAGACCGCCGCAGCCGCCAGCGTGCCGATCGCCACCTGGGCGCGCAGCCAGCGCCGCGCCTGGATCGTGAGGAGCCAGCGCACGGCGAACAGGGTGCCCGCCACATAGGCCGGCGCTGCCCAATTGAGCTGGGCGCGGGTCGCAAAGGCGAGCACCAGCATGCCGGCAAGCAGCGGCAGCGAGGACCAGGCCAACAGGCGCATCCGCCAGTCCCCCCGCCAGTCGCCGAGCCGCCAAGCGGCCACCAGGATGGCGACGAACAGCACGGGACCGATCACGCCGAACTGGCCGCCCAGGAACTCGGCGAACTTGATCGGGTTGCCGTAGCCCTGGCCGGGGTCGGCGTCCTCGGCCACGTGCACGACCGTGGCAAAGCCGTTGGCGGCGTTCCACACAAGGTTCGGCGCCAGCACCGCGAGGGCGACGCCGGCGGCGACGGCGGCGCCGCGCCAATCCCGCCCGCGCGCCGAGAACAGCGCATAGCCGAGCGCCCCCGCCGGCAGCGCCAGCATCGTGTATTTGGCGA
Organism: Pseudomonadota bacterium; assembly: GCA_039026175.1. Taxonomy (GTDB): domain Bacteria; phylum Pseudomonadota; class Alphaproteobacteria; order Rhodobacterales; family Rhodobacteraceae; genus Thermohalobaculum. The sequence continues at coordinate 818 of JBCCMW010000155.1, read as the reverse complement.
GCGCGCCGAGGCCGATGGCGGCACCCATGGCGGCCCAGTCGGCGAGCCGGCCGCTTTCGGCGGCGCGGACCCAGAACAACAGCGCCAGCGCCCAAGCGGCCATCATCGGGGGGTCGGTCGACATGATCATCGCCGAGACGCTGACCCCCGGGGCGGCGGTATAGGCCAGGGCCGCCCAGAACCCGGTCGCCGCGTCGAACAGGCGGCGGCCGAGCGCGAACAGCACCGCGGCGATCACCGCGTGCGCCAGCGCCGAGGGCAGGCGCAGCATCCACATCGTGTCGCCGCCGATCTCGGTGGCGAGGCGAATGACGGCGCCAACGCCGGGGGGTTTGGAGAAGTATCCCCAGGCGAGCTCCTGCCCGTAGGCCCAGTACTGCGCCTCGTCAAAGTGTACGGGCACCCAGACCGCGGCATTGACGGCCAGGCGCAGCGCCAGCACGCCCAGGATCGCGGCGGCCGCGGCCAGGGCCCAGCGCCGCTCGGCGCTGCGGGCGGCCGCGGTGCGCGCCCCGCCGCGGGTTTTCGGAGGTTTTTTCGCAGGCGCCTTCGGCGCACCCGCGCGTCCGGGCCCTCCGGGCTTTGCGCGCGCGCGTCCGGCCGCCGTCGGTGCTTTGCTGCGTGCCATCGGCCCTGCGCCCCAGATGCGTCGCCACCCGCGCCGGGTGTACACGAGCGTCCGCGGCGCTCAAGCACCCTTGCGCCCGTCACGCGGTCGGGCCGGCCGGCCGGGCGTCGCGCGGGCGTTGAGTCACGCGGGCGGGGCGGCGGGCGGGCGGGGCGGCATGCGGGCGGGGCGGCGTGCGCGCAGGACGGCG
>JBCCMW010000154.1:0-9037 GCA_039026175.1 Pseudomonadota bacterium | reverse complement strand
GGCGCCGGAAGCAGCCCGTCCACCCCGGCGTGGCAAGACCACCACGCCGCCACCGCCGGCGCAGGTTGCGCCGGCTGCCACGCGGTCGAGACCGGCCGCGCCCCCGACCCCGCACCGGTGACCGCCGCCCGCTGGCACGCCGTGGCCCATCCCGCTGTGGCGGCCGGTGGGGGTCCGGCGCATGCGGCGGCCAGCTGCCACGGCTGCCACGGCGGCGACATCGCCGGCGTCCCCGGTGGCGGCTGGGCCACCGGCTGGGCCATCGGCTGGGCCACCCGTCCGGCCCCGGCCACCGAGCGCGAGGCTGCCTCGGCCGCCGCGCTCGCCGACTGGCTCTCGAGCACGGCACACTGACCACCGGCACACCGACTGCGACGGCCCACCGATCGCCGCCGGTGCACTGTCGCAGGCCTTGCCCGGCGGCAGACCACACAGCGAAACGGGCGGCGCCAGCGCCGTCCGTTTTGCGTGGTAACGCGGCTCTGGGTGAGCGGTGTCAGACGGCCAGCGGCGGGCGTCCGTCCCAGGTGCCCTCGGCCGAGAGGACGGCAAAGCGCGCGTAGAGCTCCTCGGCGAACCAGTCGCCCCGGCGCACCGCGGCGATCGCGGTCCGGTGGCCTTCGCCGCCGTAGGCGAAGCGGCGCATCGACCCCGCGTCGCGCCACACCGAGAAGGTGACCTGGTGCAGCAGCGGCACCTCGCCCATGCCGAGCCGGAACAGCATGCCGGGTCCGGCGGCGATCTGGCGGTTGATGGCGGGCACCTTGGACCAGAAGGCGGGGGCGTGGCGCAGCCGCACCGTGGCCCGTGTCAGCACCGCCAGCGGCACGCCCTGGGCAGCGCCCGCGCCCGGTTCGAACGGGGCGACGCCACCCCAGCGCCCCGAGCTGGAGAGCGGCGCCATGGTCAGGGTGCAGCACTCCCGGGCCCGTGCGCGGCGGCGGGTCCAGGGAACCGCCTCGGCCACGGCGCGCGCGGCGGCCTCGGCATCGTCCCAGGTCGCCAGGATGGTCCAGACCGCGGTGTTGGGGGCGGGATCGAAGCCCTCGCCGGTGCCCGTGCCCATCATCCGCGCAAAGCCGATGCCGGGCACGCGGGCCAGCGTGCGCCCGCGCCACGCCATCGAGGCGACCTGGCCGAGCCGGGCTGCGACCGGGCCGAAGCGAAAACAGGTGAGGGTGACGACCTGGGTGCCGGCCCGCTGGCCGGTCCGCTGGGCCGCGCTGGGGTGCGAGAGCCGGCTGACGGGCGCGCCCGCTGCGCGCGGATCGGTGCCGCGGGTCAGGGCGCCGGCCATTTCGTCGGTGGCTGCGCCCATGGCGGCCTCCGATCCGGGGTAGGGCGGGCTGCGCCCCTCTCTCTCTACTGCGCCGCCATCGGCAGGCGGGCGAGCTTGCACTCGGCCCAGAGCGCGGTCAGCGCGTCGGTCAGATGGTCGACGTCGGCCTCGGAGTGCAGCGGGCCGGGCGTAAAGCGCAGCCGCTCGGTGCCGCGGGGCACGGTGGGGTAGTTGATCGGCTGCACGTAGATCCCCCACTCGTCGAGCAGGCGGTCCGAGATCCACTTGCACTTGACCGGGTCCTTCACCATCACCGGCACGATGTGGCTGGGGTTCGGCAGGTGCGGGATGCCGATCATGTCGAGCCGCTCGCGGAGCTGCGCGACGCGGATGCGCTGCAGCCGCCGTTCCTCCTCGCTCTCCTTCAGATGGCGGATCGCGGTGGCGGCGCCAGCCGCCACGGCGGGCGGCAGCGCGGTGGTGAAGATAAAGCCCGACGCGTAGGAGCGCACGAAGTCGCAGAGCGCGGTCGAGGCCGCGATGTAGCCGCCCATCACGCCGTAGGCCTTGCCAAGCGTGCCTTCGATCACGTCGATGCGGTGCATCAGCCCCTCACGCTCGGCAACGCCGCCGCCGCGCGGGCCGTACAGGCCGACCGCGTGCACCTCGTCGATGTAGCTGAGCGCGCCGTGCGCCTCGCACACGTCCAGGATCTCGGCGATGGGGGCGATGTCGCCATCCATCGAATAGACGCTCTCGAACGCCACAACCTTGGGCCGGGCGGGGTCGATGGCGGCGATCTTGCTGTCCAGATCCTCGGGGTCGTTGTGCTTCCAGATCACCTTGTCGGCGCGGCTGTGGCGGATGCCCTCGATCATCGAGGCATGGTTCAGCGCGTCCGACAGGATGACCGCGCCCGGCATCTGGCTGCCGAGCGTGCCCAGCGCCGCCCAGTTCGAGACGTAGCCCGAGGTGAACAGCAGGGCGGCTTCCTTGCCGTGCAGGTCGGCGAGTTCGTGCTCCAGCGTCACGTGGTGGACGTTGGTGCCCGAGATGTTGCGCGTGCCCCCGGCGCCCGCGCCGCACTGGTCGATCGCGTCCTTCATGGCGGACAGCACCTCGGGGTGCTGGCCCATGCCCAGATAGTCGTTCGAGCACCAGACCGTCACGTCTCGGCGGTTCGAGCAGGTGTTGTGCCGCGTGGCACGGGGGAATTGGCCCTGGTGGCGTTCCAGGTGGTGGAACACGCGGTAGCGGCCCTCGTCGTGCAGGGCGGCGATCTGGTCTTTGAAGAACGCGTCGTAGTCCATTGTCTCCCCCAGCGACGCCCGTCAGGCGTGTCCGGCCGCCTCGCGGACCGGACGCGCCGTATCGTTCGCGCATGATGTAGCTGTCATCTTTGGGTCACCCATGGAAGGGCCGACACCCCTGCTTTCGACCAAGTCGGACGGTTTGACGCGCGACCCAGCTCGTTCGCGGGCGGGAAGCCCGGTGAACCAGCTCCAGAGCGCCGCTTCGCGCAGCGGCAGGATCAGGAACCAGTGTTCGATGATGCCGAGGACCAGGAGGGTCCAGAACAGCGCATAGCCCGTGGCATAGAAGGCATCGAGCCCGGGCGTGGCCGCGCGCCAGGCGACCACGGTCGCAAGCGCGGTGGCGCTGGTCACCGCGAAGGGCAGCAGCGCTGTGAAGGGGCGCACCCGGAAGTAACTCTCCAGATGCGCAAGCGGCCCGGGCAGCAGCGCCGCGGGCGGGTAGGGCACGCCGAGGAACAGGTTCAGCTTGGCCGAGATCCGCATCGCCATCAGCAGCAGGAAGGTCCACGTCCCCACCTGGTTGGGCGCCTGCCAGGTGATGGCCAGCATCGCCGCCCCGGTGCCGAGGATCGCGACCTCGTGCCAGAGCAGGGTGCCGAGCGCCATGGCAAAGCGCTGCCAGCCGCCCAGCCCGGGCGGACAGCGCCGTGCGATGGGGCCGGTCAGCAGACCCGTCAGGAACGTATACTCGACCACCGCCCAGGCCATCAGCCCCACGGCAAACGAGAGATAGGCGTCGTGCACCGCGGTGCGCCCGGCCAGCGCGCCGAGTGCTGCCAGGCTGGCGCAGAGCACCGCGCCGCTCACGACGCGCTGCAGCAGCGGGCGGGGCGGGCCCTCGCCGCCGCGGCCGACGCCAAGGCGCGAGATCCAGAACAGTGCCCCGGTGGAGAACCACCACAGGAAGAGGGCCGCGCCGACAGCCGCCGGCACGGTCCAGGGTTGGGCGATGGTGGCGCCCAGGCTCACGTCACCAGACCGGCTGCAGCCGCACGTCGTCCGGCAGCGCGTGGCGCTTGACGGGACGCAGGTACATCTTGGCGAAGATCGCGGTGGCGCGAAGGCCCAGGCCCGCGCGGCGCAGCTTGCCCAACGCGCCGTCACCGCAGGCCGCCATCGCCTGGTTGATGTCGAACAGGCGGCGGCAGTCGGCGTAGAAGGCGTCGCTGAGCTCGATCTCGATCGGGAAGCACTGTCGCGAGATTTCCGAGCAGAGCGCGATGACCTTGCGGTCGTACTCCTCGATGTTGATGCCCAGCGCATCGTGGAACGCCGGGCGCATGTGATCGCGGATGTACATCGTCGCGAAGACGGCGATCAGGAAGAACCGGATCCAGAGCTGGTTGTAGCGCGAGGTCAGGTTCGGGTCGGCCCGCATCAACAGCGCGAACGCCTCGCCGTGCCGGAACTCGTCGTTGCACCACTCCTTGAACCACAAAAAGATCGGATGGATCCGGTGGTCGGGGTTCTTTTCGAGGTGGCGGTAGATGGTGATGTACCGCGCATAGCCGATCTTCTCTGACAGATAGGTGGCATAGTAGATGAACTTGGGCCGGAAGAAGGTGTACTTCTTGGCCTTGGTCAGAAAGCCCAGGTTCACGCCCACGCCCGCTTCCTTGAGCGCGTCGTTCAGAAAGCCCGCGTGCCGTGCCTCGTCGCGCGACATAAAGCTGAACAGCTCGCAGATGTCCTTGTTGCTGCCGCGGCGCTTCATCTCCTTGTAGAGCACGCAGCCCGAAAACTCGGCCGTCAGCGACGAGACCAAAAAGTCGATCAGCTCGGCCTTCAGCTCGGGGCCCAGCGCGTCGAAGTCGATGCGGTCCCACTGCTCGTTCTTCTTGAAGTGCCCCTTGTTGGGGTCCGAGCGCATTTCGGCCAGCAAGAGGTCCCAGTCGCGGCGCACGGGCTCGACGTCGGTAGCGTCCAGCGCGTCGAAGTCGGTGGTGTAAAAGCGCGGGTTCAGGAGCGTCGTCTCCTGCGCCATGCGCGTGGTCACGTTTGGTTCGTGCGTCACCGGGGGCGCGACCTCGTTGCGCGCGATGTCGGCCGCGGCCTCGGCGCCGGCATTCACGTGCACGTTCATGACAGCGCCTCCTCGCTGAACGAGAATTCCAGCAGCTCCATGTATTCGAGATCGCCGGTCATCCGGACCCAGACCCGCTCGAGCGCGGTGGCGCGGGTGACGGTGGCCTCGCGCTCGATGCGCCAGGTCTCACCGTAAGGCACTTCGATGGGGCGGCCGTGGACGAGCACTTCGTCGCCCGGCTCGATCTTGACGTCCTCGGGCAGCTCGACGTGTGCGTGCAGCGCTTCGAAGGTGTTCTGCACCTCGACCGTGCACGGCACCTGCAGCCGCTCTCGCTTCAGAAATCCCAGCATCTCCCAGCTCTCTCTTCTCTTCTTCTGTGTGGTCGGACCCGCCTGACGGACGGGCCTTGCTCGCAGGATCGGGGCGTTGGGCCGCCCTCGTCGCGGCGGACGGACATCGGGGCCCGTCCTGGTGTGGTCTGCGCCGGGCGCGGTTACCCGCCGGGTCTGCCTGGGTGGACGGCGCCGCCGCCCCCTGGGGTTTGCGCCGGGCAGCGGGCCGCCCGGGTGCTGTTGTCAGGACGCCACTCGAAGCAGCGCCGCAAAAGTTTCGACCTGGTTCGCACCGAACGCATTGATATCGATCACACGACCGGTTGCCGGATCGCGGATCGAGACGCGCCCGTTGGTGTGGGCGCTAAGCTGGTAGGGCAAAGCGGTATCCACCGCGTGACGGCGGCGCTGTTTGCTCAGCACGGCCACCAGATTGTGCAAAAATCCGCCGTCGCTCTCGAGCAGGCTGCTGATCTGGTCGCCGGTGTCCGCATCGCGCACCACCAGCACGCCCTCGTCCGTGCTCTCGAAGGCGACCAGGCGGCTGGCGACCATCGGCGAGCCGCCGCCGGGCTCGACCGGGACAGAATCGCGCGTGACGGTGGCGATGGTCGTCGCGACCAGCACGACGATCATCACGATCCCGCCGGCCGCGCCGGCCCAGGGGGGAATCATCTCCTTGAGGCGTGGCACCTGTTGCATGGCGTGTCTCTCCTCACTCGGCCGGGTGCAGGGTGCCGGCGCCGCCCGAGGGCGCGGCGGCCGGCGCCGAGCCCGGCGCTTGGGCAAAGGGGTTGGGCATCTGCACGGCGACGCGACCGGCCAGGCGGGCCTGCTCGGCGCGTACCAGGTTGGCCAGCAGGTATCCCAGCTTCTCGGCCTCGGGCACGGTGCGCAGCATCGCCTCGGGCTTGGAGAAGCGCCACGGACGGGCATGCGGCCAGAGATGGAAGTAGCTGAGGTCGTCGTTGTCGATCATCCGGATCGACAGATCGCCCGTGCCGCTGCCGGTGGGCCGCAGATCCATGTTCTCGATCTTCGAGAACGGGATGTTGATCGTCAGGTCCAGCACCATGCCAAAGCGCATCACCACCCGGCGGTTGGTGACGGTGTAGACCGTGGTGCGCTGGATGCCGAGCGCGATGATCGCCAGGATCCCCGCCGCCAGCGCGGCGTTGAAAGTCCAGGCGATGAGCGCCGGCACGGTGACCGACCAGTCCACTACCCCGGTCGCCGCGCGCATCACGTAGTAAAGCGCGATCACGGCGAACCAGATGGCGAGCAGGCGGATAAAACCGGCGCGCCAGGCGAGCTGGCGAAACGCTGGCCGCCCTTGCCATTGGATATGCTCGCCGGCCGGCAGGGGGGCGGGCAGGCCGCGGATCGGCTCGAAGGTGAAGTCGTCGTCGTCCTTGCTCATCGCTCTCTCCGTACCCCCATCTCAGCCGTCGAGCGGCGCCACTGGCCCAGGGCGGCGCCGCCGGTGTGTCGCGTCGTCAGATCAGCGGCTCGGTGCGCGCCTTGGTGGCGTAAAGGGTGCCGCCGGTGAAATACGCCATCACCCGGTCCTCCTCGCGGAGCGTGATCTCGTCCTCCTTCTCCTGGGTCGGCGCCTTCAGGAACTGCTCCGACGTGACCGAGCGCACGGTCACCTGCTCGCGGCTGTCGAACACGCAGGCCAGGTTGAAGGGCACCAGCTTGAGGCCGGCCGAGGTTTCGACCTGGAAGTAGCGGATGAGCTGCTCGGCACGGTCGACCCAGACGTCGACGACGCGGCCCACGCTCTTGCCGTCGCAGCAGATCACCTCGAAACCGCGCGGATCGGCGTCCCAATCGGCGATGCGGAACTCGTTGTCCCAGCGCATCGGGCGGATGCGGATCTGGCCCTCGTGGTTGCGGTCGGGCCACTCGGGGCGCTTGACCCACGCCGCAGGGCCCACGCCGTCGGCCAGCGGGTCGCCGGTGGGGGTGACCGGGCCGCCGGTCTGCCCGGTGGTGGGCACGGCCTTCAGTTCGTACTCGTCCGGCGCCTGGGGAACCGTGATCTTCGAGCCGTCGCGGCGCAGGAAGGTCTTGCCGCCCGGCATCGGCAGGATGAAGCTTTTGCCGATCGGCTTGCCGTCGATCTCGGACACCGTCGGATAGCCTTCGCGCATCCCCTCGCGGGTCAGGTAGAAAACCAGGCCGGCGAAGAACACCCAAAAGGCGTAGAGCGCGATCTGCGCCAGGTCGATCGTGCCGACGATGTAGTAGTTCGGTTCCATGGATGCCTCCCTCAAGGACTAGGCGGGGAATTCGGACAGGCCGAACCCCTCGCGCTCACGCACCGGCCCGGCGCGGCGGACCAGCGGACCCACCGCGACGAGCGTCGCGAACAACAGTGCGATTTCAACGTGGTAGACCACACCGTAGCCAGCGGCGGGGTCTGCGAATGCGGGGCCCAGGGCGCCGGTTGCGGACAGCGCGGCCACGCCGTCGCGCAAGGCGCCGCCGATGGCGATGGCGGCCCCCGCCGCCGTCGCCTGCACGGCCCCCCAGGCGCCGAGGGCGAGCCCGGCCGTGCCAACGCCCTCCTGGTCGTCGTCCGTCTGGCTCGCGGCCGCGAGATCCATGGCGGCGGTCAGGGTGCCCACCGCGAACAGCCCGCCCCCCAGGCCGATCAGCGCGGTGCCCACCCGGAACAGCATGGGCGAGTCCATCGGTGCGGCGAACACCACCGCCGAGAACGCGAAGATGCCCACCACCGCGCCCCAGGCGGCCAGCCGCGCGGGGTCGCCGCCGGCGGCCAGCCGGCGCCCGGCGACCAGGAACCCGACCAGCGAGCCCGCGGCGAAGATCGCCGTCAGCAGCGTAGTCGCGGACACCGAGAGCGACAGCACCTCGCCGCCATAGGGTTCGAGCAGGATGTCCTGCATCGCGAAGGCCGCGGTGCCGAGCCCGGTGGCCACCAGCAGCCGCCCGGCCCGCCCGCCGGCCATGAAATCGGCCCACGCGGCGCGGAACGGCGGGCGCGGCGTGGTGCGCCGGGTCAGGTGGGGCTTCAGCACCTCCTGCTTCCAGAGCGCCACCAGGTTCAGCACCAGCGTCACGACGGCCGCGCCCTGCACGATCTTGATCAGTTTGAGCTGGCTGAACTCGGCCAGCAACAGCCCGAACACGATGGCCGAGCCCGCCATGCCGAGCAGCAGCATCACATAGAGCAGCGCCACGACGCGGGGTCGCGTCTCGGCCGGGGCGATGTCGGTCGCCAGCGCCAGGCCCGCGGTTTGGGTCGTGTGCAGGCCCATGCCCGTCATCAGGAAGGCCAGTGCCGCGGCCGCCGGGCCCACCCAGTAGGGCCCCGTCGTGTCGCCCGACATCAGGATCAGCGCGAACGGCATGATCGCCAGGCCGCCCCACTGCAGCAGCGTGCCCCACCACAGGTAAGGGATCCGCCGCCAGCCCAGCGCAGAGCGGTGCGTGTCCGAGCGATGGCCGACAAAGGCACGGAACGGCGCGAACAGCACGGGCACCGCCACCATCGCCGCGACCAGCCAGGCCGAGAGGCCGAGCTCGACGATCATCACCCGGTTCAGCGTACCGGTCAGCAGCACGATGGCCATGCCGACCGAGACCTGGAACAACGACAGCCGCAACAGCTTGCCGAGCGGCAGCGCGGGCGAGGCCGCGTCCGCGAACGGCAGCCAGCGCCGCGAGAGCGCGACGAAGGGGTTGATGAGCTGCCGCATCGTGTTCATGCCGCCGCAACCTCGACGGCCTCGGAGATGTAGAAGCCGTTCTTCACCCGCTCCCTGCGGCGCACGGTGAGCCCGCGCTCGACCAGTCGGGCGACCAGCCGCGTGGGCGGCACCGGCTCGATCCGCGGCGAGCGGTCGCCGGCCGGGAACACCGTGCCCATGGCGTGCATCATCGCCAGCATCCGGGTGCGCGGCGCAAAGGTCGTGAGCAGGCTGCGGTCGGCCCGCGCCGCCAGCCGCGCCACGGCATCGGCCATGTCGTGCTGGCGGTAATGGATCAGGCTGTCCATCGCGACGACATAGTCGAACCGGACCAGCGTGGGGTCCAGCATGTCGCCGGCAAG
>JBCCMW010000153.1:0-9054 GCA_039026175.1 Pseudomonadota bacterium | reverse complement strand
GTCAGCGCCGTGCGGCGGTCGGCGGCGGCGGTTGTCGTCGGCGGGGCGGCGGCGGGGCGGCGGCGGGTCGGCGCCCGGTCGCACGGGGCCCGCTGCGACCGAGCCCCCCTGCCACCGGGCGCCCTGCCACCGGACCCCGTGCTACCGGATCCAGCGGCAGGGACCCGGCGGCATGGGCCCGGCGGCAGGATGCCGGGCACCGCGGGGCCGGGCGCCGCCGTTGCGACGGGGGCCTCAGGGCTGGGCGATGCCCAGGCTGGCGGGATCGACCTTGGCCGCGCCCAGCTCGTGCAGCGTCCAGGCGAAGTTGCTCTCCAGCTTGGTGAAGCTGGCGCTCGCCTCATCGCCGGCCGCGCCCGACAGGTCGTAGTAGTTCTCGGCCGCCCAGGTCTTGACCACGTCCGACTCCATCGCCTTGGCGAAGGCCGCGCTGATCGCCGCCTTGGCCGCATCCGGGGCGTCGGCCGGCAGGGCAAAGCCGATGGCCTGTTTCAGCGGCAGATACTCGGCCAGACCCGGGTAGCTGTCGAAGGCCGACGGGATCGTCGTGCCGTCGATCTCGGCCGCCTCGGGCGTCAGCGTCGCCAGGGGCCGGAACTCGCCGCCCTTGATCAGACCCTGCTGCTCGGCCAGCGAGGTGACGATCACCTGCACCTCGCCCGCGACCGCCGCCTCTTGCGAGGGGCCCGAGCCGCCGTAGGGCACGAACTTCATCTTGATCCCTGCGCCCTTCTCCAGCGCCAGCAGGTTCAGATGGTGGATCGAGCCCGCGCCCGAGGCCGCCGCAGGGATCGTGCCGGGCGCGGCCTCGGCCGCGGCGATCAGCTCCTCCAGCGTCTGGTAGGGCGCGGCGACGGGCACCGAGATCAGGTCCGGCGAGCCGCCCACGATGAACGGGTACCAGGCATCGAACTTCTGGTCCCAGCCGCCCTGCACCGCCGCGGTGACGTTGGATTCCGAGATCCCGGCCAGCGTGTAGCCGTCGCGCGGCTGGTTCATCACATAGGTCATGCCGTTGGAGCCGGCGACGCCGCCGGTGACGTTGGTCACGCTGATCGAGACGGGCAGCTCCTTCTCCATCTCGGCCATGATCATGCGGTTGATCGAGTCGGTGCCGCCGCCCGCGCCCCAGACCACCACCGTCGTGATGTCGCGGAACGGGTAGTCCTGCGCATGGGCGGTGCCCAGCGTGCTGCCGAGCGCGACGAGCGCCCCTGCCAGCATGGCCGTGAGTTTCATCGTTGTTCCTCCCAAACTGCACGGGTCATTTTGTGCATGCCTTTGTGTATGCATCATGCCATACATTGCAAGCAACGGAAATCTGCGTCACAGAGTGGACGGCGCTGACCGACGGGAAGGGCGAGGCATGGCGGGACGGTTCAACATCTGCGTGTTCGACGGCGACGGCATCGGGCCCGAGATCATGGCGCCCACCATCGAACTGCTGGGCGCGCTGTCCGCCGCGCGCGGGTTGCCGACGCTGGCCTTCGCGCACCACCCGGCCGGCGCGGGGCACTACCGCGACCATGGCGAGGCGCTGCCGGCGGCCTCGATGCAGGCGGCGGCCGCGGCGGATGCGATCCTGCTGTCGGCCATGGGTCTGCCCGAAGTGCGCTACCCCGACGGCACCGAGATCTCGCCCCAGATCGAGCTGCGCATGGCCCTCGGTCTGTACGCCGGCGTCCGCCCTGTCCTGCTGTTCGGGCAGGGTACGCCGCTGGCGGGGATCGACGCGCTGGACTTCGTCATCGTGCGCGAGTCCACCGAGGGTCTGTTCGCCAGCCACGGCAAGGGCAGCCGCGACGGCGACACGGCCGCGCACGAGACGCTGACGATCACGCGCGAGACGTCGGAGAAGCTGTTCGACTTCGCCTTCCGGCTGGCCCGGCGGCGCGTGGCGTTGGGGCGCGGACCCGGTCTGGTGCACTGTGTGGACAAGGCCAACGTGTTTCAGGCGTTCGCCTTTTTTCGCAAGATCTTCCACGAGCGCGCGGCCCGCTTCCCCGACATCCAGGCCAAGACGACCTATGTGGATGCCGCCGCGCTGTGGCTGGTCGAGCGGCCGACGATGTTCGACGTGATGGTGACCGAGAACATGTTCGGCGACATCCTCTCGGACCTGGGCGCGGGGCTGATGGGGGGCCTGGGCTTCGCACCCTCGGCCGACATCGGCGATCAGAACGCGGTGTTCCAGCCCTGCCACGGCAGTGCGCCCGACATCGCGGGGCGCGGCATCGCGAACCCCATCGCCATGCTCCTGTCGGGCGCGATGATGCTGGAGTGGCTGGCCGAGCGGCATGGCGACGAGCGGCTCACCGCGGCCGGCGAGGATCTGCGCGCCGCGGTCGCTGCCGTCGTGCGCGAGGGCAGGGTGCGCACGCCCGACATGGGCGGCAGCGCCGGCACCGCCGACGTCTGCGCCGCCGTCGCCGCCGCATTGGGTCTTGCGGTGCCGGCGTGAGCGCAACGCTTCGCGTTTTGCAGATCGGCGCCGGCTACTTCGCTCGCTTCCATTTCGAGGCCTGGCACGCCGCGCCCGAGACCGAGGTCGTGGCGCTGGCCGACCTGGACCGTACCAAGGCGGCGGCCATGGTGGACGACGTGGCCGGGCCCGAGCGTGGCATCGCGCACGGCATCGCGATCGGCGAAGACGCAGCGGCGCTGATCGCCGCCCACGCGCCCGATATCGTGGACATCGCCTCGCCCCCAGCCTCGCACCTGGCCATGATCGAGGCGGCCTACGCCGCACCGACGACCCGCGCGGTGATCTGCCAGAAGCCGTTTTGCGGCGGGCTCGAGGGCGGGCGCCGCGCCGCGGCCCTGGCCGCCGAGGATGGGCGGCCGCTGGTGGTGCACGAAAACTTTCGCTTCCAGCCCTGGTATCGCGAGATCAAGCGGCTGATGGACGCGGGAACGATCGGCGATCTCTACCAGATGGCCTTTATCCTGCGCCCGGGCGACGGGCAGGGACCCAAGGCCTATCTCTCGCGCCAGCCCTATTTTCAGCGAATGCCCCGGTTTTTGGTGCACGAGACGGCGGTCCACTGGATCGACACCTTCCGCTATCTGATGGGTCCGGCCGAGGCGGTCTATGCCGATCTGCAGCGCCTGAACCCCGCCATCGCGGGCGAGGATGCGGGCCATATCCTGTTCTCGTGGGCCGACGGGCGACGCGCGTTGTTCGACGGCAATCGCCTGGCCGACCACCCGGCCGAAAACCCGCGTCTGACGATGGGCGAGGCGCGGCTCGACGGCTCGGAGGGTGGCCTGTTCCTGGACGGGTACGGCGATGTCTGGCATCGCGCGCGGGGCAGCGGGTTCTGGCAGCCGCGCCGGGCACCCTATGCCAAGGCAGGCTTCGGCGGCGGCTGCGTGGCGGCGCTGCAGGCCCATGTGGTGGCGCACCTGCAGGACGGGGCGCCCCTGGAAAACACGGCCGCGGACTATCTGTGGGTGCAAGAGGTCGAGGAGGCGGTCTATCGCGCCGCGGCCGAGGGCAGGAGGGTGCAGCTCTGACCCCGATCGACGGCACGGCGCCGCCGCGCGAGGACGGCGGGCGCGACACCACCTCGCGGGTCGAGCGGGCCTATGCGGCGCTGCGCGACATGATCGTCACCGGCGCGCTGGCCCCGGGCTCGACCCATCTGGAGGTCGAGGTCGCCGAAATGCTGAACATGTCGCGCACCCCGGTGCACGAGGCCGCGGTGATGCTGGAGAGCCACGGGCTGGTCGAGCTCCGTGCTCGACGCGGCATCCTGGTGCGTCCACTGTCGGCCCGCGACATGGCCGAGATCTACGAGATTCTGACCGAGCTGGAGCCGCTGGCCGCCTACAAGCTGGCCGAGGCACATCCTGGGGCCGCGGTGCTGGCCCCGCTGGCGACGGAGCTCGATACCATGGAGGTCTGCCTGCAGGCCGAGGATCGCATGGGCTGGGCCCAGGCCGACGACCGTTTCCACGCGCTCTTGGTGCGTCTCGCCGGTAACCGCCGGCTCGAAGAGGTGGTGTCGCGCTACTCGGCCCAGGTACACCGCGCGCGGCTGCTGACGCTGACCCTCCGTCCGCTGCCCAGCGCCTCGAACCGCGATCACCGCGATCTGCTGGACGCCATCGCCGCGGCCGACGCCAAGGCGGCGCAACAGATCCACCGCCGCCACCGGCTGATGGCCAAGGACCTGCTGATCGGCCTGCTGGAAAAGCACGGTCTCACGTGGATCTGAGCGCGCTGCTCACGCGGCGTCGTGCCTACTCCTCGATGCACCACTCGCGCAGAAAGTCGTTGAACAGCCGCACCTTGGCCGACAGGTGGCGCGACGGCGGATAGATGACCTGCAGCATGCGCGGCGGCGGCCGATGGTCGGGCAGCACTTGGCGCAACCGATCATCGCTCAGCGCCTCGCGCACGGCATAGGCCGGCAGCATCGCGATCCCCAGACCCTCGACCGCCGCGGGCAACAGCGCGCCCAGATTGTTGGCCGCCAGGACCGGGCGCAGGGCGACGGTGACCGGCCCGTCGGGTCCCTCCAGCCGCCATTCGGGTGACGCCATCGACTGTTGGTGGAACAGCACGGCGTGCCTGCCCAGATCCTTGAGCACCGTGGGCGTGCCCCGGGCCGCCAGATACGAGGGCGCTGCGCACAGCAGATAGTCCAGCGTCAGAATGCGGTGGTCGACGAGGCTCGTCTCCTCGTCCGGCGTCGCCACCCGCACCACCGCATCGAACCCCTCGGCCACCGGATCGACGAAGCGGTTGTCGAAGCTCACCTCGATCTCGACCTTGGGGTGGGCGCGCATAAAGCCTGCAAGCATGGCGGCAAAATCCAGCCGGCCGAAAGACAGTGGCACGCTGAGCCGCATCCGGCCCACCGGTTCGGACTGGGCCGAGGCGACGGCGCTCTCCATGTCCTCGAGATCGTCCAGCAGCCGCCGCGCCCGCTGATAGAGCGCGCGCCCGGTGCTGTTGGCCGAGACCGAACGGGTCGTCCGGTGCAGGAGCTGCACGCCCAACCGCTCCTCCAGCGCGATCACCAGCCGGTTCACGGCCGAGCGCGACTGCCCCAGCTCGCGGGCCGCCGCCGCGAAACCGCCCGCCTCGACCACAGCGGCAAAGGCCCGGATTTCCGAGAACCGATCCATCGGTGCAGCGTCCGTTTTGCGGGACAGAGTGTCAACGTCCAGCCGCATTGTCGCAAAATTCAGACCTCCCATCTTCCGCATCAGCAACCGGCGACAGCGTTGGGAGAACCCGATGGCGACGACGTGCATCCCCCTGGCTTCGGGCGACACCACCCGCAGCACCGCCGGGCGCGGCATGCGGCCTGTCATCACCGTCCCCACCGGCACCGTCACCGCCGCCCGCGCCCGCGCTTGGGCATTTCGGCAAAACCCGATCGGACGTCGGCACCGCGGGCCTCGCGCCGCAGCCAAGTGACCCCCGCGCCGGGCGCCGCACCCGGTTCGGCAAGATCCCCGCGGCCGGGTCGGCCGCCGCATCGACACGGAGCAGAGACGATGAGCAGCGAGAAAATGAAGGTTCTGACGCCCGCGAACAGCCAGCTGATCTTTATCGACCAGCAGCCGCAGATGGCCTTCGGCGTGGCCTCGATCGATCGCCAAACGCTGAAGAACAACGTCGTGGCCCTGGCCAAGGCCGCCAAGCTGTACGAGGTGCCCACGACCATCACGACGGTCGAGACCGACAGCTTCTCGGGCCACACCTTCCCCGAACTGCTGGCCGTGTTCCCCGAGCATCCGATCCTGGAGCGGACCTCGATGAACTCGTGGGACGACCAGAAGGTGCGCGACGCGCTGGCCCAGAACGGGCGCAAAAAGGTCGTCGTCTCGGGCCTCTGGACCGAGGTCTGCAACACCACCTTCGCGCTCAGCGCCATGCTGGAGGGCGACTACGAGATCTACATGGTCGCCGATGCCTCGGGCGGCACGTCGATGGATGCGCACGTCTACGCGATGGACCGCATGGTGCAGGCGGGCGTGGTGCCGGTGACCTGGCAGCAGGTGCTGCTGGAATGGCAGCGCGACTGGGCCAAGCGCGACACCTACGACGGCTGCATGGACATCGTGCGGGAGCATTCGGGCGCCTACGGCATGGGCGTCGACTACGCCTACACCCTGGTCCACAAGGCGCCCGAGCGGGTGGCGCACGGCCCCACGCTGGCCCCCGTGCCGGCCCCCGTCGCCGCCGAGTGAGCCCCGCGGGAGCTGCCGAGTGGGCCCCGAGTGGGCCCCGAGTGAGCGGCCGAGTGAGCTGCCGTCGCCTGCCTGGGTCCGCACCTGGCACCCGGGCAGGCGCCCCCTTCTGCGTCCCGCGCGCCAGGCAACCCGGCGCCACGCCTTTCCGCAGCGCCGCCCGCACCCCCGGCGCGGCCGACGAACCGGAGGAACACCGAGCATGACCATCTCGCGCCGTCCCGTCCTGCAGGGCCTCGCCGCCTCGGTCGCGGCCTTGACCGTGGCGCCCTTCGCCGGGGCACAAACCGCCGCCGGCAGCGCCGACCTGGTGCTGCTGAACGGCCGGGTCACCACCATGGACCCCGCCCGGCCCGAGGTCAGCGCCCTGGCCGCCCGCGGCGGGCTGTTCACCGCCGTCGGCAGCGACGACGAGATCCGCCCCCTGATCGGGCCGTTCACCCAGGTGATCGACGCCCGCGGCCAGCGCGTGATCCCGGGGCTGAACGACAGCCACACCCACGCCATCCGCGGTGCGGTGAACTACAACCTGGAGGTCCGCTGGGACGGCGTCGACAGCCTGGAGGAGGCGCTGCATCTGCTCCGCCTGCAGGCCGAACGCACGCCCGCGGGCCAGTTCATCCGCGTCGCCGGCGGCTTTAGCGAGTTCCAGTTCAAGGAAAAGCGCCTGCCCACGGTGGCCGAGCTGGACGCCGTGGCGCAGGACCACCCGGTGCTGATCCACCACCTCTACAAGCTGACCCTGCTGAATACCAAGGCGGTCGAGTGGTACGGCTACGACAGCCCCGACCGCCCCGGCTTTCCGGGCGGGATCGTCGAGCTGGATGCCGGCGGCAACGCGACCGGCCGGCTGCTCGCGGCACCCTCGGGTCTGATCATGTACAAGACGCTGGCCGCGGCGCCCAAACTCTCGATCCGCGACCAGATCAACAGCGCCCAGCAGTACTTCGACGAGCTCAACGCGCTCGGCATCACGTCGGTGTCCGACGCGGGCGGGGGCGGCATGGTGTTCCCGGACGCCGACCCCTATGCGGTGGTCCGCTGGATGCACCGCGAGGGGCTGCTGACCACCCGGATCGGCTACCACTCGTTCCCGCAGATCAAAGGCGAGGAGCTGTCGGACTATCGCCGCTGGACCGCCGATACGCGCGCGGGCGAGGGCGACGACATGCTCAAGTTCGTGGGCGCGGGCGAAAACCTGGCCTGGGCGTCCTACGATTTCGAGATCTTCGCCGACGCGCGCCCCGACATCGACGACGGGGCCGAGGACTACCAGCGCCAGGTGATGACCGTGCTGGGCGAGGCCGGCTGGCCCTTCCGCCAGCACATCACCTACGACGAGACCGGCGACCGCCTGCTGCCCGTCTACGAGGACGTGGCCCGGGGCGCGGGGCTGACGCCCGGCTGGTTCATCGACCATGTCGAGACGTTCAGCCAGCGCAACCTCGAGCGGATCGCGGCGCTGGGCGGCGGGATCGCCCTGCAGAACCGCATCCAGTTCCAGGCCGAGGATTTCGTTGCCAACTACGGCACCGAGGCGCTGAAGCGCACGCCCAACTTCCGCGCCATCCTCGACCTGGGCGTGCCCGTGGGCGGCGGCACGGACGCGACGCGCGTGACCTCGTTCAATCCCTGGTACTCGATCCAGTGGATGACGACGGGTCTCTCGCGCGGGGGGATGCGGATGTACGACGACGCCAACCTGCTGACCCGCGAGGAAGCGCTGCGGATCTGGACCGTCGGCTCGTCCTGGTTCACCGGGGATGCCGGGCGCAAAGGCGCCATCGCGCCCGGCCAGATGGCCGACTTCGCCGTGCTGGACCGCGACTACTTCGCCGTGACGGACGCCGAGATCGCCAAGCTGCGGGCCGAGCTGACGGTGCTGGGCGGCGAGGTGGTGCATGGCAGCGGCGCCTTCGCGACCGCCGACCTGCGCCACATCCCGCCCATCAGCCCCGACTGGTCGCCGGTGATCCTGCAGCAGTCCTGATCCCCCGCCCCAGCGCGGCGCGCGGCCCGGTCGCGCGTGCCCAACAGCAGGCCCCTCCGGCACCGGACAGCGAGTACCCCGCCATGATCCCCGATCTGATCCTGCACAACGGGCGCATCACCACCTATGACCCCGCCCTGCCCGAAGCCACGGCCATCGCCATCGCCGGCGACCGCGTGATGGCGACCGGCAGCGACGCCGACATCATGGCCCAGGCAGGGGCTGCGACCCGGGTGATCGACCTCGGCCGGCGCCGGGCGATCCCGGGCCTGATCGACAGCCACACCCACATCATCCGCCAGGGCAACAACTTCGCCATGGAGCTGCGCTGGGACCACGTGCCCTCGCTCGCCGATGGGCTGGCGATGCTGAAGGCCCAGGCCCAGCGCACGCCCGCGGGGCAGTGGATCCGCGTCGTCGGCGGCTGGTCGGCCGACCAGTTCGCCGAGCGCAGGCTGCCCACGCTCGACGAGATCAACGCCGCAGCGCCCGAGGTGCCGGTGTATGTGCTCCACCTCTACGACCGCGCGTGGCTGAACCGCGCCGCGCTCCGGGCGCTGGGGATCGACCGGCACTTCTACGAGCCCTTCGTCTCGGGCCGGTTGGAGCGCGACGACGACGGCAACCCCACGGGCCTGGCGCTGGCGCGGCCCAATGCGCAGCCGCTGTACGCGCTGCTCGACATGGCGCCCAAGCTGGCGTTCGAGCAGCAGATCCTGTCGACCAAGCACTATTTCCGGGCGCTGAACGGGCTTGGCCTGACCTCGGCGCTGGACTGCGCAGGCGGATTTCTCAACTACCCCGACGATTACGGCGTCATCAGCGCGCTGAACCGGCGGGGCGAGCAGACCGTGCGC